>JAOTYN010000218.1 GCA_029861825.1 Cyclobacteriaceae bacterium | reverse complement strand
CACACATACAAGAATTGAGATAGCATTTATGAATTGCCTTTGCCCATTGTGAATTGCCAATTGTGAATTACTCGTTGCCCATTATGAAGCCCTTTCTTTTCATACTCGTCCTACTAATTTCACATGGATTACCCGCACAGCTGCGAACCGTTTACCTGATCGGGGATGGTGGTAAATTTGATCCGGTATTACACACCCATCTTAAAGGCGAGCTTTCATCAGAATCTGAATTGAAAACAGTTGTGTTCCTGGGTGATAATGTTTACTCCTCCGGCTATAAAAGTGATAAAAAATCTGATATCAAGTTAAACCAACAGCTTGACCTGATCAGCGGGGATTTCCAGGGGCGTGGTTTTCTGATACCCGGCAATCACGATTGGACGAACTCACGTTGGCTGGGCTATAAAAGGATCATCAATCAGGGAGAGAAAGCCGGTAAAGACCACTTTGCTCCCCTTGCTGCTACCCCAGGGCCGGTAGCTGAAGATATCCAGGTCAGCAGTAGCAAAAGAATCAAGCTGATCATGATAGACTCCCAATGGTTACTGCAAAGTAAAACTTCTAAGGTAGGTACCACCAACGGGGTAGACCGGGATGAAGAAGCAGCTAAGTTTTGGTATGATCTGAGCCAGCATTTGTCTCAAGCGGCTCGAAATCGGCAAATGGTCATCCTGGCAGCTCATCACCCCCTGCAAAGCACCGGTGGACATGGCCGTAAAAAGTGGTATCGATATCCCATGTATCTGCTCACGCCGTTGTATCTCTTCGGAGGCTACAGCGTATACGGGTTGACCAGTCAGGACATCCCCCACCCTCGGTATTTGGACTTTAAAAAGAAACTACAAGCGAGCATTCGTGATTATTATTTGGCAGACCACCCCCACGGTGCGGTAATTTATGCCGCCGGACATCAGCACAACCTTCAGTACTGGCAGGAAGGTAACATTCATTATCTGGTAAGCGGATCCGCTTCCAAACAAGACGCCCATATGGATAAAGTGGCCAATAGATATCGCTCTGAACAGGTGCAATTGCTATATCCTACTAACGAAATCTTACCGGCAGGAGGCAAAATCAAACATCCGCTACAGGGATATATGAAGGTGGAATTCTATGAAACTGAATACCAGATAAAAATTCTTCAAAAAACCCCTGAAAATAACGTTATACAGGTATTTGAAAACACAATTGTCTATTAATCCCTCTTTCAATTTTGGATTAGAAATTTTCTAGATTTCTGCTTTAAGATCTCTATATTTTTCCCGGGCCTCCTGGGCTCTTTTATAAGCGACATCGGCCTGATCCCACACCTGCAAACAAATTTCCAGATGAGACAGAGCCTCATTTGGCTTGTCCTGATCTATTAGAATAGTAGCCATCAGATAGTGAGCGGTAGGATAGAATGGATGTAGTTCCAGCACATGGCTCAGTTGCCTGACCGCTTGATTGGTGCTACCGGCTTTCCATAAGGAATTGGCGATCCTGATCTCCAAAATCAGATTCGGAAAAAACAAATTACTGGGTTTGAAGGCGTTAAACTGAGCTATGGCTTGCTCATGCTGGTCTTTCATTGCTAGCAGCTCTCCTTCAAAATACAAGTCTATGTTAGCTGGTGACCCGAACTGCTTGACAAACTCTCTGATCATTCTCATAGAATTTTCTGCACCTTCTACATTATTTTCTTCTATATAATAAGTCATATAGCCGAAGTAGACCAAGTTCCCTAATGATTCATGCAACTTGGCCTCTTCCTTCTTGACGATCTCCATAGCCCGTTGGGGTTCGCCTATACGAAAATATGGCTCCAAATAAGTGATTTTTTGGATAGACACATTAACGGGAGCATCCACTTTTTCTAATAAAGTTAAATAACGGTCCCACCAGATAAGACCTTCATTTATTTGACCTTTGGTAAATAGCAACTCCTTCAAGGCATTCACCACTTTCAAACTATCCTGTATAGATTTACAACTGGCCAATAATGACTCGTAGTTCTGCCGGGCTCCCTTAAAATCCCCTCTACGTTCCATAATCCTAATGTGGTCCGTTCTGGTCTCAATATTGTTGGGGTCCAGCAAAGTAGCTCGTTCATAGTTTTCCCCGGAAAGATCAAGTTCACCTTCATCCAAGTAAAAATCTCCTAAAAGCTTGAACGACCGGGTGTGGTCGGGATACTGCTGCGCATAACGTTGTAAATATCCCAAAGCTTCTTCTTTTCGGTTTTGGGCTTGGCAGATTTCCGCTAGATGCACATAGAAGTTCCCCCGGTTATCGTCAACTTCTATGGCTTTAAGATAGATCTTTTCCGCTTCCTCCAGCCTTCCGCTGAACTGATAAACGATTCCCAGTGTGCTGTAGGCGTCCACGTCATCAGGATATAATTCCAACCACATTTGCAGTACTTTGATGCGTCTTTCCTGATCTTGTTCCAGATAATAGTACAAGGACTTAGCGGCAAACTGCTCCCTTTGGGGTAAGGCGTAGAGGAATTCCATAACCTTGTCCATGCTTTGACGTGACTGATCAACCTGATTGTTGTAGAACTGGGCTACGGCCATGTTCAAATAAGCCATGGTGAATTGAGGATCTGACTGCACAGCCTTCTTAAAACTCTCAATACCACTTTGGTAATTGTTATGAGAGCGAATGGTTTCAAATCCGGCAATCATATGTTCGTATGCCAATAAGGAAGTAGTTAGGACACTGGAGACCGGTAGATCTTCCGCTGAGTTCATACTACCCAGAGGAATATCCAGATCCTCTTTGAGCCGCTCTGTTAACTGATCGACCAGAGGGAATAGGTCCTGACCGGAAACTGACTGCTGCGCAACTATCTTTCCTTGCTTGGTGTCATATAGCTGATAGCTTATCTGAAAGTCCTTCCCTTGCAGTTGATAATCTCCTGTCAAAAAATAGTCGTACCGAGAATCCCGGGCTATTTTACGCATAAGCGCAACCGGTAATCTGCCTAGGTCAGGAGGGTTGTTGCGTTTGATCTCCTCCAGCAACTCAAAGGGTCCGATGGCCTGTACGAATAAGTCTTGGGAAATATCGAAGTCCATAGCCGTAGGTATGCCGGCACTTAACCAGTCCACAGACGTATCTCTTTGGCTATTGGCGAAATGAAAGATGATAAGTCGCTTCCGGTATTCCGACTTGGCCTGTACCAATTTTATGTGCTGGCCCTGTTCGTCTTCCAGGGTAATTTGCTTAGTGGTAGCACCAAGTTCTTTACCCTGGAAAAGCAGGAAAAGTAAAATGCCTGTAAAGACCAGGTTCAAGGGAATAGTAACTTTCTCCGCTTTAACCCATTTATCCCGTGCGGATCGGCCGTGATAATAGGCGATCACCGCCACGCTGGGTAGCAGTGAAAGCAACAGGATCCATGCAAAATCATCCCAAGCTGGAGACAGTAGATATTTTCTCCCAATTTCACTGACGAGTAAGGTAATTAATGCTGAAATCAAGAGATAGAGAAAAATGACTTGTGGAAATCGCCGTTGCCAGAGTTCTTGCCAAATTCCGGATAACTCATTCTTGTTAGTCGCTTCGGGAATTTCCGGCAGGCCCTCCCCCACTAAGGCATACACTTTTATGGGCCGCGCTATATTTTTTAGTCGGCGGTCACCCACAAATTGAGACTGGATCTCGGGATGACTCTGTATGTCCTCGTGTACCCGTCCGGAAATAAAGATGCCTCCGGGAGGCGCCAAAGGTTCCAGCCGACTGGCAATATTCACCCCATCACCAAAGACATCGTGTTCCGTAAAAGTGACATCTCCTACATGCAGACCGATACGTACTTTGAAGGATTCAGAGGCTAGGGCTTTCTGAAAATCCAGAGCACAATTTACCGCATTGAGGGCGCTGGAAAAACTGGACAAGGTGCCATCGCCGATTTCTTTGATCCAGGTGCCTTGATGTTTGTTGAGTAACGGCTTCAGCAGTTCTCGCACCGTCTGGATGTACCCCAGGGCCAGGGCCTCATCTTTTGCCATCATAGCAGAATAACCCACGATATCCGTGAACATTATGGCCGCCAATTTCCGCTGCTGGGACATGTTTTAAGCTATGAATTAGGAGGGAAATTTACCAAACTCTTTTAAGAATCCGCTAATAACCGCTGTAAGTCTTTACGTTTTGCTGCAAGATCTCTTATTAGTTAGGAGCCAAACCTGATGATTTATGTTTTTACAGACATATTAGAAGGTTCTTAAGAGGTCTTCAGGTATGATAAAGTCTATTAACTTCCTTTACACAAGTCCGACACCCACCCCATCTGATGCTATTTGGACTAGCAGATTACCCAGAGATATGGGGCAAGTATTAATACTTGTTTATTCTTTTAAAAGCATTAACTTATGAAAAATCATTTAACACAACCAAAACATTAAAAAAACCATGAGAAAGCTTTTAATCACCGTGCTTTTGATCATTCCCATCATGATCCAGGCACAAGACGATTCCTACACCATGTTTGAAACGGTGCTGCTTAGCCCCGATGGTAAGGATCCAGCTAAGCTAAGCGCAGCTATGAAAGCGCATAATACCAAGTTCCATAATACGGATCCTCACACTGCAGCGGTCTGGGCCATATCCACCGGACCCAATGCCGGCAAGATGGTGTGGGCCATGGGTCCCCTGAAATATGCAGATCTGGACACCCGACCCCAGGGAGATGCCCACGATAGTGATTGGGCCAAAGTGATGGCGCATATTACCGGAGTCGGCACTATCGAATATTGGAAACGCGATGACAAATTGTCAAACGTAGTCGGTGATCCTACTCCCATGCTATATGTGCGGTATTGGGAAGTAAGCAATAAATATGACTTTTTAGTAGATGGATTGCTAAAACAAATCAGCGCCACTATTAAAGCCATGGACGGCGAAAATCCATGGGCAGTTTGGGATAACGAAATGCGACAGGGCAACCTGGGCCGTCATATTGCCACCGTTAGCAATATGAAGAATTGGGCGGAAATGGATGATGCTCCTCAGTTTCAGGCCACCTTCAAAAAAGTGCACGGCGAAGATTCCTGGATCCCCTTTTTGAGATCCATGAATATTGCTTTTACCAACTCCTGGGATGAGGTCTGGACCTTAGCACCTGAAATGGGAGGAGCTGAATAATATATCAATCACCATCGACAGGTCTATGATTTATCATGAGTCCCGGACACACTCCGGGATCTTTTGATAAATCAATAGCTATTCCTGTCACTGTGGTACACGACACTTAACCAAGAACTATATTCCTATAACTACTATATTCCTATAACTATGAAACACTTCAAAATTTTATTATCTGCTCTTGTGATACTATCTGCGGTAGGTATTTACCTACCCCTGCAAGCACAAGATGGAATTACCATCCACCAATATCGGCAGGTGGCTCCCGAACACATGCAGGAATTCATTGAAAGAGAAACCACCTATTGGAGTAAAGTGGCGGAACATGCTGCTACCAAAGGCAATCTGACCTTCTGGGCCTTACTGGTAAAACAAGGAGGTTTTGACCTGCCTAATTCACCAAACGTCCTTTTCATCAATACCTATAACGATATTGATAACATGGGGGGCACCTGGAATCCCTCGGAGGTATTTCCTGACGTACCAGTGGAAAAGATGGAAACCATGTCCATGAGTAAAGTGATGCACACAGTGTATTTAAGAACAGCCCACTGGGTAGAAAAAGAAGGTGTAGTACCCTCTGATGATTTTAATTATGTTGTCATGGTCTACCATGACACGGACTCCCCCGGACAGCTAATTGCTTTGGAGAACGAGCATTGGGCTCCTTTTATCAAGTCTGCCATGGATGCTGGTAAAACCCCTCAAAAAGCCTGGGGTAACTCGGTTATTTTGTCCCCTTCAGGCCCTGACATGAAGGCCACCACGCTTTCCTATGACCTGTACTCCTCCTTAAAAGATGCCCTAGCTCCAAACTGGACGGATGATGCATCGTTCCCAGAGGAAGGATTGGCTAAGATCAATGAGTTAGAAAATGGCCGGCGTATCAGTTATGTATATCGCATTGTACAGGTGGTGAATCCCAACGCTGACAACTAAACCTCAACAATCATAAATCTATCACTATGAAACCATTATTAATGCCATTAATGGCTTTGTTATTCTTCGCTTGTCAGCCCGCCGCTGAACAGCCAGCAGCGGAAGCACCAGCCGAAGAAACTACAGATCTTGCCATGGAGGCATTTGAAACAAATGCCAAAGTAGTTAGACAGTATCTGGATCACTTTATCAATAAGGACATGGATGCCATGAAAGCCATGATGTCCGATGATTTCTTTATGTCACCTCCCGAATGGGGTCAGGACTCGCTGGACACCGAGCAATGGCAAGAGCGGGAACAATTCTTTATGGATAATTATTCAGAAATTACTTTCGAAGATGACCAGTATTTTGCGGGACTGGACGATGACCAAACCCCTAATGGCGATGTGCGGGTATACGGCAACTGGCATTTTACCTACAATGGCAATAACCAAAGAGGAGCCATGAAGTTCTATGCGGTATTCTTCTTCAACGAGGAAGGCAAGATCAATGGAGTTATGGAGTGGTTCAATACCGCAGATCTAGTACCAAAAGACGCAGATAGCTAGTTACGAAAGACGAATTACGAGAGACGAATTACGAGAGACGAATTAATGGAAATTCCATAAGTAATTCGTCTTTCGTCTTTCTTAATATAAGAACCACTCAAAAAACCACTAAACATGAAACGTCTTATCCCCCTCCAATTAATTGGCTTAATCTTTATTCTAAGTACACTACCACTCACCGCACAGCAATCCCAACACCCCCTTGACCCTCTTAATTGGCAGGAGCACTGGGCGCTTTTGGAAATACTGGATACTGAAGGTAAAATGGATGCGGATACCCGCTTTTCTATGGTCAACCTGCAGGAGCCGGATAAGGAACTGGTTTGGAACTGGAATCCGGGTCAAGAGATCCCTCGCTCGGCATTTGCTGTGGTGCGCCAAAAAGAAAAGGCCTATAAGGCGATAGTGGACCTCAAGGCCCGCAAGATAACTTATTGGAAAGAGTTAAAGGACGTGCAACCCAACTGGCTGGGCGAAGAATTTGGCTCAGTAATTAAAGCAGTAAAGGAGCATCCCGATTTTATAGCGGCCCTTAAAAAACGGGGCATAGAAGATACCAAGTTTATAGATTGTATCTGCATTCCACCGGGTTATTACGGAAC
>JAOTYN010000216.1 GCA_029861825.1 Cyclobacteriaceae bacterium | reverse complement strand
CAGAAGTTTTTCATCATTAGTTTTATATGATAAGGTGGATCCGGGAGTTTGCCTCGGCATTTCCATTGTCTTCGGTCCATTGTTTTAGGTCATCGATTTTGGTCTATTGTTATCTGTGCACCTTCATCGTTCCATTGGTCTTCCGTCTTCTCGTCCCCCTCTTTTTATCACCATAGTTTAATGGTGAGTGGTGCGCCGTCTGTCGTAGATCTTGGGCTCTTCATATTTACTCAGGTGGAGAATCTGGCGGAGACAGCTGTAGCTGAAGGAGACAGCTGACATCGTCTGCAGGAACATTTTCAAATGACTTCCATATGCCATTGGTGTATTTGCGAGCCTTAGATTTGACCAGGCAAGTCAATTGAGGTAGGTTAATTGATAAGAGTTTCCTATAATCTCAACTTAAGAGACTGTCGCCATGTAACTTGTTATGGGTGGGTGGTGGGGTGCCCAAATTAAAATTGCATTGATTATGCGAAATTATTGAAGACCGTCCAACATGCCAGTTGGTCTTGGTCAAACTTCGACCACAGCATGTGGCCAAATCTATGCCTCTCCGTGTATGCTTCTGAAAATGGGCTATTTAAGTAAAGAATACGGCTACAAAGCTGAAGTTTAATTGGAATGGGAGTTGCAGGAGTTAGACTCCTACCTATAGCTTGCCTGCCGACAAGCAGGTCCTACATTATTGAACCGGCCCTTTTTGTGCCAGCTCCTTAAGCTTTTCCGATGCAAATACCCCGACCTCTACCCGCCGGTTTAAATACTTACCCCATTCAAAGGAGTTCTCCGCTATAGGTTGGTCTTCTCCGTATGCCTTGATCTCTAAACGGTCCATAGGAAAATTAATATCTGTGAACAGTTTCTTTAGGCTTTCCGCTCTTCTTTCGGTGAGAGATTGATTATAGTATCGAGTGCCCTCTCCATCGGTATGGACCTCCATTAAGTAATCAACATACGGTGACTCTTTAAGAGTTTTGAATATGGCCACGCACTTGGGGGCATCCTGTACAGTGTGGGAGGCTCCAGAAAATAAAAGCTCTGAATTAATGATCACCCGGAAGCCTTCCTTATACGGAACTATGGTAATGCCCTCGGAGGTTTGTACTTTAACCGCCAGGCGATCCATATAATCGTGAATATTGTCTCCCGTTGTGTTACCCGCTTCTTCAGATTTTATCCTGGTTTCAATGGTGCGGCTAGGGGGCTTATTAATTTCATCTACTGTGGTGTTGGTAATATAGCCACCACATGCCGATAGCAAGCAAATCAAAACAAGATTAAAAAATACCTTTACGTTCATGGTATTCGAAAAATGGCCTATCCAAATATAACAATTTTTAGGTAAACTATCATTTTGGAAACTTAGCAATTAAATGTTGGCGAGGACTGTTTTAATGGCCTGCACACAGGGTTTTCCGGTATCTGTTCGTGGAAAATGGGGCAGGTACATTAATTTCTTCGGTGTTTCATAGGTATGCAACTGCTGCCTCAGGCCTTTAACCAACTCCTCCTCCTGCTGAGCAACTAACGGGGGTCCTTGCATTACCAGGGCCAAGAGTTGGCCAAAATCTTCATGAGGCAGTCCGAAAACCATAAATTCCATGTCATAACCCATACTTCCCAGCACCTTTTCTACGGCCTGGCTAACTTTTGGTGGATATACTTTATAGCCTCCGGAATTTATCACCTCATCGAAGCGGCCAATCCATTCAAATTGACCTTCCCCCATAAACTCTACCAAATCATTGGTAATTACCTCCTCAAAATCCGTCATGGGTCCTTTCACCACCAGACACCCTCTTTCATCTAATCTTAAATCTACTTCAGGTAAGGCTTTAAAAGGCCCTGGCTTTTTAACCGATACCTTTTTTAATGCGAAATGGGATACCGTTTCGGTCATACCAAAGGTTTGATATACATCGTTTGATAATTCACCCAAAACCTGCGCTGCCCGCTGTTGCAAAGGAGCACCTCCAATAATTACTTTTGAACAGCTTTCAAGGAATTGAAGACCTTCGGCTGATGCTAACAGGGCATATACCTGTAAGGGTACTAAGGCTATAAAATCTACAGGTTTATACTCCAGTAAATTGGTCTTCGGCGAGATGATCTTCATATGGGCATTTAACTCCATACCCCGTACCAGCATCATTTTGCCGCCTATGAAGTCTGTATTAAGGCATATCAAAAGACGATCGCCCTCACTCAGGCCCAGGGTCTGGATGGTTAGCTGGGCAGAGGATTGCATTTGCCCATGGGTTATGGTAATGCTTTTGGGTGTTCCGGTACTGCCAGATGTCTGCAGCTGAAATTCAGGTTGACCTTTTAAGTATTGCTGGCAAAACTGCACCATACGTTGCTGGTAAGGAGTAAGGGTGCTAGAAACCGGTTGGTTCCTTTGCTCCAAATGGAACAGGCCTTGGTCAAATTCCAGCGTGGCCAAGTGATTAGGGAAATTTTGGGTATTTATCGAAATCAGGGTCTCGTTTCTCCAGGAAGGCGGTTTTACCTTCCTGCGCCTCATCCATTAAGTAGTACATGAGGGTGGCATCTCCGGCAAATTCCATAATTCCGGCTTGTCCGTCCAGTTCCGCGTTCAGTCCTCTTTTGATCATGCGGATAGCCAGAGGGCTGCGCTTCATGATCGTGCGACACCATTCCAGAGTGGTGGTCTCCAAATCCTCCAGGGGAACCACCTTATTGACCATACCCATGGTTTCTGCTTCTTTGGCGCTGTATTGGTTGCACAAGAACCAAATTTCACGGGCTTTTTTCTGCCCCACATGACGGGCTAAATAACTGCTGCCGAAGCCGGCATCGAAACTGCCTACCTTAGGGCCTGTCTGTCCGAAAATGGCGTTATCAGAAGCAATGGTCAAGTCGCAGACCACATGCAGTACATGTCCGCCTCCTATGGCATATCCGTTAACCATAGCGATGACCGGTTTAGGTAACGACCGGATCCTCTTATGCAGGTCCAAAACATTAAGTCTGGGAACTCCATCTTCACCTATGTAACCACCTTTCCCTTTCACATTCTGATCTCCTCCGGAACAGAAGGCTTTGTCGCCGGTTCCTGTAAGGATCACCACTCTAACATCGGTTCGCTCCCTGCAAATGTCCATTGCTTCGATCATTTCCATGTTGGTTTCCGGTCGAAAGGCATTATAGACTCGTGGACGGTCGATGGTTATTTTAGCCACCCCATTGAAGTAGTCGAACTTAATGTCCTGGAATTCCTTAATTGGGGTCCAATTAATCTCGCTCATAATTATCACGTATTCGTTCTTTCAATTCTCTGTACTTAGGTCCTGCATTCGTTGGGAGGTTGATCTCTAAAACACAGGCCTTTTCCTGTTTTGCAAATAGTTGAGGCAGTAAGTTATCCAGTTCCTGGTTATTTTCCGCATACAGATAGGTAAACCCAAAATCCGACGCTGTGTTTTTGGCGGTAAGCTTTTGGTGGGTCACAAAATATTCCTCACTTTCAGGGTGTGAGGAGGGTCCTTCAATGAGTCGGAATATACCTCCACCCTGATTGTTGAGTATGATTATTTTTAAGTTTGGTAAAGGATAATTATGCCAATAGGCATTGCGATCGTAGTGGAAGGCCATGTCCCCGGTAATCAAGATATGTGTTTGTTGGTCTTCCAATGCATGACCTACGGCGGTGCTACAGCATCCGTCAATGCCACTGGCGCCTCGGTTGGCCCATACAGCTCTCACCTGGGGCCCCACACCCAATAAATCAACCCAACGCACCGGCATACTGTTAGCCAAATGTAACTTGGCTTCAGGCATGTGCTCCAAGATTTTTTGCACTGCCTGCATTTCCTGAATACCCAATTCCTGAGCTTGGGTGGCTATGAAGTCCGCAGCTTGTCGTTCTTGCTGCTGCCATTTTAGGTACCAGGACTGGGACACCGGTGTAGTGATATCTCGAGCCAGTCGCTTGAAAAAGCTTAGTGGGTCAACAGATACTATCTGCGTTAAGCTCTTATAAGTATTGGCGGGTATACCGTAAGGTTGCACATGGATATGCTCTGTGGCCGGGAAGGCCCTCAGGAATAGTTTTAGATTCTTGGAGATCACTCCTTGCCCGTAGGTAATGATCAAATCCGGCTGTAATTCCGATAAGGCTTTTTCGTTCTGGCCCGTAATGGTCTCTATGTGTTTTACCAGGTTTTCTATTCCCTGAATGTTGGAAACAGCATCTCCAATAATAGGTATTTGGCTATAGTTAGAAAGATCCCGTAAGGTCATTACTAATTGTGGATCATAGGCAAATTGCCCGCCTACGATCAAGGGCCTTGATGAGGTTTTTATGCGGGAGGTAATGGCACTCCACTGCTCCTTTGGAATCTGACTTTGCACCGGATTTCCCACGGTAATCTCATGTTGCAGTTCATAAGTCCAATTATCATCGCTATCCGGATACAATGGCTCACGCAATGGTATATTCATATGCACAGGTCCAGGGAGTTCTTGCTGGCAGCAGAGGATAGCTTGATTGGTCTTCCATTCTATGTCCCATAGAACATCCGGATGGTCTTGGGCCACAGGCAGCACGAAGCTTTCTTTGACATGAGGGGTAAACACCTGATTTTGCCTAATGGTCTGCCCATCCCTCTGATCAATCAACTCAGGGGGGCGGTCAGCGGTTAGCACCAACAGAGGTACATTTTGATAAAAGGCTTCCGCAATGGCAGGTCCGTAATTCAATACGGCAGTACCGCTGGTACAAATCAATACTACGGGTTTTCCAGTGGCTTGGGCTATTCCCAGAGCTATATATCCTGCGGATCTTTCATCAGGGATGACCCGGATATTCATAGCAGGATGCCTGCTAAAGGCCAGGGTCAAGGGAGCATTTCGGGATCCCGGTGAAAGCACCACCTGGCTCAGATTATGTCTTGCACAAATCTCAGCGATATTTGCTATGGCCTGTTGATGTTTCAAATCCGGCTATGCTTTTGGTTGGATCACCGCCAGTAACGTATCAAACTTGAGCTGCGTTTCGATCCACTCCTTATGGGGGTTGGAATCGGCAGTTACGCCTGCGCCGGCAAACAGTGTAGCGCTACCCTGGTTTAATCTCAGACACCTCAAATTAACAAACAAATGGGTCTCTTCCTCCATATTCAAGGGTCCCAGGTAGCCACTGAAATATTGTCTGTCGAATCCCTCATGTTCTTCGATGAACTTCTTAGCAGGAAGCTGAGGCATACCGCATACCGCAGAAGTGGGATGCAGAAGGTCCAGCATAACGGTGCCTAACTGCGGAAAGTTAGTAGCTTCCATATCTACTTGATAGGTAGTTTTTAGGTGAAGTAGGTTGCCGGCAACAACCGTACGTGGACCTACCTCTTCAAATTCCCGTAAGCGGATTTTTTTAAAACAGTTTATAATATACCGACTTACCAGGGCTTGCTCTTCTATCTCTTTTTGCCTCCAGGCCACTTCAGGTATAGGTACCTTCTGGTGGTAGGCTTGTGTACCGGCCAAGGCGGCAGTGAAAAACTTACGATGTCTGTCAACTTCAATAATAGGTTCCGGTGAAGCACCGATCCAAGTACCTTGCTGGGGAATGGAGACGATGGATTTGAAAGCGTTGGGATAGTGCTTGCACAATTGATCAAAGGTATCCAGGCAACTGAATTCTAGTTCAAGGTCAATTTCCAGGGTAGTAGCCGGTACTACTTTTAAATATTTATGCTGAGCTATATCATCCAAAGCTTGCTCTACCATGGTTTCATAGGCGGCTTGGGTGCTGTGGTGAGCTGTTTTAGGTAATCGAAAGACTGGTGTAGCTTTCGAACCCCCTTGCAATTCCATTTCTAAATCATCGATAAAGCTTCGATCCGCATTTAATTCCTGATGGACCAGTACCTGTAAGGGGTCGGAAGTTATTTGAATACTAGCTTCTATCAGCAGGCTTTCTGAGCCTTTTGGGTTATTAAAAGGTGCAAATACGAAACCCGAACGAGCCTCTTCCAAATCAATTTTCCCTCTTAGGAGATTTTCACTGGAATCGATAATGAGATGTCGTTGCTGGGTTCCCGGTAGCTGCCAAAGTGCCAGGGCTTTCCGATACTGGTGGGCTAATCTGAAACAAGCCGCAAAAATTGCAAATTCCGAATAGTCTTGCAGGGTCAAGTTTGAGGATGGTATGCTGCTTTTTCTCATTTTTGTTTTCTATCGACCACTGCTAAAGTCAAACGACTAATGCAAATCAATTGATCCTCTTCGTTGGTAATCTCAATATTCCAAACTTGGATATTGCTGCCAATGCGTATGGGCTTGGTTACTCCATAAACTGTTTGTCCCTCATAGGCACTTTTAAGATGGTTGGCGTTAATTTCAACACCCACTACCATTTTATCTTTAGGGGCTTGCATTTGACCTGCAATGCTGCCTATGGTTTCTGCTAATGATACACTGGCCCCGCCATGAAGCAGCCCGAAGGGCTGCACGGTACGATGGTCAACAGGCATCTTGGCCTTTATTCGCTCCTTGCTGGCTTCCAGAAATTCAATTCCTAGATGTTCAACCATAGTACCCTTAGAAAGAGCTGTTACTTGTTCCAGAAAAGGATTGGGAGTAGGCATTAAGCTTTATGTGATTAGCCGGTGACAAAAATAGGACAGAAATCCCAAAACCAAAAGCTTATGAACCATATGTCCAAAATTCCGGTTTTTTAGGGAAACCAAGCCCTGGCTAAAAAGTTCAGTCGATTTTACTATTTTTGCCAGCTTAAATCTAAAGAATTTGAACACCAAAAAAGTTTTCATACTGCGACACGGTCAAACGGAGTTCAATAAAAAGGGCATCGTCCAGGGTCGGGGGGTAGATTCGTCTTTGAATCAGGTAGGTCAGGGTCAAGCGCAAAAATTCTACCAGGCTTACAAGCACATGTCCTGGGATTGGGTATATACCTCAGCTTTGAGAAGAACTCATCAGTCGGTGAAGTCTTTTATCGATGATGGTATTGGACACACGCCTCTGGAGGGCCTCGATGAGATACACTGGGGCAGCAAAGAGGGAAAACCCTTTAGTGAAAACGATCATATCTATTATAAAGAAGTGACCCGCAAATGGCGGGAGGGTGCTACCCATCAAAGTATAGCCGGGGGAGAAAGCCCCGAAGAGGTTCTGATACGACAGCAAGCAGCTTTAGAACATATCATGCAAAACGCAAACCAGCAAAACATCCTTATTTGTATGCACGGCCGGGCTA
>JAOTYN010000217.1 GCA_029861825.1 Cyclobacteriaceae bacterium | reverse complement strand
CAAGATAGTATTGGAGACCTTACAGACCGTTTATGTACAGTTGAAAATGAACGACAAAGCAGAGGCCATGTACAAAAAGATGGAAGAGCTGGGTTACACCACAGAGGAGTAAGTCCATATAAAGCACCATTTTGTTAAGGCGGTTCCCTGGCGGAACCGCCTTTTTTTTTGTAAGTACAGGTGTAAGAATTTTCATTAATACACCCTTGAAGATAGAAAACACGAGTAATTCCGGAATTAAAAGGCAGGTATTTTTACGGGGGGCAGGCTAGTAAAAATACGAATTATATTTTCTTTAAAACATTGATTATCAGATCAATATAATTATTTTTTAAAGTAACAAAAAAATATCAGTT
This sequence comes from Cyclobacteriaceae bacterium, assembly GCA_029861825.1. Taxonomy (GTDB): domain Bacteria; phylum Bacteroidota; class Bacteroidia; order Cytophagales; family Cyclobacteriaceae; genus JAJCYK01. The sequence continues at coordinate 6,884 of JAOTYN010000217.1, read as the reverse complement.
TAGCTGTAATTAATAGGCAAAAGTTGATTCGTTATGTACCGGTAATTTCATTTACTTGCTCTGACTATGACTCAAGTGATTCAAATTGACCGTAAACAATCTTCCCTTAGGATTATGTTAGTAAAATTGCTCTTCATGGTGGTAGTTTTAATTAACGCACCCTTACAGGGATCAGGACAGGGTAATGATGATTTTGCACAGAAGAGATTATTAATGGAGATCATTAGTAATGACATTGAGGCAAACCCCATTATAAGCAGTGATGGAAGGACTTTATATTTCAACAGGCGGTACCATCCGGAAAATTTTAATGGAAAAGAAGATGTTCAGGATGTTTGGTTCAGTGAATTGCAGGCTAATGGACAATGGTCCGAACCTGTCAATCTTGGTGATATTATCAATGGACCGGATTTTGATGCTATCTATAGTTTAAGCCCTGACGGCAGAATGGCGATATTCCATAATAGTCAAAGAAAAAAGCATCGTCCCATAGCTATTTCCAGGAATTTGGATGACTATGGTTGGGAAAGGCCGTTACCGGTAAAGATTGCCAACTATTATAATCTGAACCAGTATGCTGATTTTCATCATAGCTTCATACAAAATGTGCTGATTTTAGCAGTTGAAAGAGAGGATAGCCAGGGCAAACAGGATCTGTATTTGAGCTTTTTACAGGAGAACGGCTCTTATTCTGAACCGCAAAATCTGGGCCCTGTAGTAAATACTAGTGAATCTGATTTTGCACCGTTTCTTGGTCACGATAACCGATCTTTGTTCTTTGCCTCATATGGTCATGATGGCATGGGAGGGAGTGACTTATACGTTAGTTATCGACTAGATGAGACATGGATGAACTGGACAGAACCCGTGAACTTGGGACCTTATATCAACACGCCCGGAGATGAGACCTATATAAGTCTAACCGCTGATTTTGAGTACATGTATATTGACTCTCATGATCCTAACGGAAAGAACCGAAACCTGTATCAGATTGAAACCCCTATAAAGTTTAATCCCTTTAAGAGACCTTACGCCCGCCGAAAGTAATATAACATGCTGGTTGCTTTTTAGTATAAGCCTGGATTTAACGGTTAATCCAGGCTTGTATTATTATTGCCCCAAATGCGGCAATGGCCGTTTTATCAATTTTATTTGACTTAACGGGTTACAATTCACCAGATAAAAGTATATAAGAGAAATTGCACATATAGAAGTTAAAATATAAAATAATTAATATTGAAAACATTCACAATCATATTCGCCCTACTCTTAGGAACAGTCAATTTCCTGGAAGCCAAGGAATTTGTAGTAAGCCGAACGGAAGATTCCGGAGAAGGGAGTTTACGCCAGGCCATACTTGATGCTAATGATCATTACGGACCGGATAAAATCGTATTTAATATACCCATGAATGACCGCGGATTTCTGTCCTCAGACGTTACTGGTGAGCCAGGAGACGCCTTTTTTATCCGGTTAGTAAGCCCTTTACCTAAAATCACTGAGGCCCTTATAATAGATGGCAAAAGTCAAACCCGCTTTACCGGTGATACTAACCCTGCCACCCCGGAATTTATGGGAGCTGAAGTGATCATTATGCATAAGAAGCTCATTGAACCGATTGATTCTGAATTTCCTGAAGGAATATCACTGGAGAGCCATCATCAAATCGAGCAGCAGGTAATTATGGTCAGTAATACTGAGGCAATAATAGCGGCCACCATATTGATACAGGATATAGAGCTAAAGGAATGGCCCAAGAAATCAAAAAAGATCGTACAAGCGATGGGAGGGAAGAACCCACAGAGATAAAGATATTTTTAGGTTCATAGCTGGTTGAAGATGGGTCGGGCCTCGTGTAGGTCTGGCCCTTTTTTTTGCAATTAGGGGCCGCCGTGTTGGCTGGTAGACACCATAACCTGCCAATCTGTGAGTTGAAAACTCAATTTCCAGGTTTACATCAGTAGTTAAAATGCCAAAACGCCAGAATTCCTCATTTTTATGGTCAATCGAAGCACATCCGGTATTAGTCGAATATACAGGGTTATTCGTCGAAGCAAAGGCTTTTATAGGTTACAAAACCCCTTTGGGAAGTATATAGGTAAAACTTTGTAAGCCTGTAACCTAAAAAAAATTTTAATGACAAAGCGATTCTTCATATTATCAATATTAATCTTTAGCCTTTCGCAAGTTTCGATAGCCAAGGACATTGTGGTAACAAACACCAGAGATGCTGGCGCGGGTTCGCTAAGGGAGGCCATTATCATCGCCAACTGCAAACCTGGTACCGATAAGATCAAATTCAATATACCTATGGCGGATCAGGGTTTCCTGCCCGGGTCGGTTACTGGGGAACAAGGCTGGGCTTTTTTTATCAGACTGCAGCAAGAATTGCCGGAGATTACTGATCCCCTAATTATGGATGGATATAGTCAAACCTTATTTACCGGCAATACCAACCATCCCGAAGCAGGTAAGACAAAGGGTGCTGAGGTGGTCATCTACTTTCATAAAAATGTTAAGAAGGTACTCCCAAGGGAAATGGTAAAGGCCAGCACCGATCGAAATTTAGATCAAATGTTATGGCTTGAGCAGGTTGAAGTCTCCAATGCCAATAATTCAAGAAAGATATTCAATGCAGAGGGTGGCAGAGTCTCTATGAGGTAAAATCACGAATATTAATAATTAGTTGAAGAATGGTCCAGACCTGGATAAGGATTTGGACATTTTGTGTTAATCCTAAGCTGGATTTCAATTGGAAAATGTTTGTTTTTATTTCATAATCAATTACTTATATTGATCGAGCAAACCAAAACTTAAAATTATGGATACCAAAAAATTTGTCATGGGCACCGTTGTAGGAGGTATCGTTTACTTTCTGCTGGGCTTCGTTTTCTATGGCGTTTTGTTTGAAGGTTTTTTTACAGCCAACGCCGGTAGCGCCACCGGGGTAATGAATACAGAAATGGCCTGGTGGCCCTTGATCCTGGGAAACTTGGCTTTGGCAGCACTGATTACTTATATCTTCCTGAATTGGGCAGGCATAACTACTTTCGCCGGAGGCCTCAAAGGAGGTGCACTAATTGGCTTTTTGATGGCGGTGAGTTTTGATATGATCATGTTGGATACCACCAATATCATGACATTAAACGCGGCCTTGGTAGATATCCTGATTGCTACTATTATGGGAGCTATAGCGGGAGGTATTATCGGAGCAGTCCTTGGCTCCGGAAAGCAAAGTGCTGCCGCCTCTTAACCACTTAGTACCTGTATTCAAATTCAAAGAAAAGGCCCCCAACCTCACGGTAGGGGGCTTCACATTCCTCTAGGCCAACTGTGCAGAAGAAACCCAGTATTCAACCTTCAAACAGTTCAACATGCGTTGTTTTTTCCTGATCCTGGATACACCAGCATCGCATTTACTCATTACTTCGCTGTCAATGGATCTCAAATATCCCTTTTGATAGTGGTGAACCGCTCTTAGCAATTTTCCAGATATCTCATAGGCCTGGCCCATTTTTAAATAAATGTAATCACCAGCAATACCAGGTTGTTTCAGCGCCTGCTGGCAGATACCCAGTGCTTTCTGGCACTCCTCTCTAAGCAGATACATGTTGACCAACCAGTAGTAGGCTGGAATTAATATGGGGCAGTGCTCCAGCGCCAATTTGAAATGATAGATAGCAGTACCATCATCATCCAATTGACTACTGTAGATCTTACCCAGTAGAAAATGCGCTGGCCCGTGGTTAGGTTCTTCCTCCAGAAACTTAATTAAAAGTCTCTTAGCCTCCAGATAATTCCACTCCTCCATATACTCATTGGCCTTGAGTATGTATTCGTCATTATGGTGGAATATATTGTCCATGGTAATTAATAATTGTTTGTACTTAAAATTAAGGGCATAAATAAGCCCAGTTCCATAAAGTGGGAGCTGGGCTGCCTTCTAAAGTACAAACCTTTATCACTCCCAGGTTAACAGCATTAGCTGCTTTCCTTTCAATTGTTTGATATCTTGTCTTCTTTTCATATCAATAAAAAAACCCCGACGATGGCTCATCAGGGTTAACAATTAGATCATTCATCTATTTATTAACGTAATTTGAGCCATCTGTACCGGCAGACCAAATCTACCCGGCAGATCAATTCATTTCTTGTTTGTAAAGTGTTCATATAGTTTTTAACTGAACGCGAGTTTAAGAAAATGGTTGAGGATTTACAAATGAAAGTTTCAATAGTTCCCATTAGCTGCGCACAAACTCCGCAGGAGTCATACCCGTATATTGTTTGAAAGCCCGGTAGAAACTGGTTTTATTGCTAAACCCGCAGTCCATGCCAATCGCCTGAATGGATACCTGATGAATGCGGTCGGTCTTCAACAATTCCTGGGATCTTGATATGCGGTATCGGTTGATCAATTGATAGAAATTGGAATCCATATGATTGTTAATAACCTGAGAAAGATGATGAGCAGGCACCTGCAATTCCTCGGCTAACTGCGATAGGGTTAATCTGGGATTGAGGTATAGTTTTCGATCCTCCATGGACTTTCTTATGGTCTGTTTGATGGCCTCAACCTGTTGGGAAGAAAGCGGAGCAGTTCGATATGAAGGAGTTACCGGCAATATCTGCCTGATGTCCAGGATCCAATAACCCATAAGCAAAACTACCAGGGCCATAAGGGCCGATAATATAACTTCCACCGCAATAAAATCAGCGCCCCGGAGTAAAAACCCACTTTGTAAAACTAAATAAGACAATGATAGGGCGAAGTACAGCCATGCAAACTTCAATAGTAAAGCTGTGTTATATGGCTTCTTTCGGTAAATATAATAAAGGGCTGCTACCACATACACCATTATAAGTAGTACATATAGGTTAAAATATCCCCAGAGATCAATACTCATGACTCCACTGGGAGCCAGGTCATAGTAAAACTCGATGAGCTGCAGCTTTTCGGCGGTAGACTTCAAATAAGTGGATGGCATTTGGTAGAGGATTATGGCCAAAGCAGGTATCAAATGGACCAAGAGCCTGTAGGAGAAAGTGAATCTGGTCTCCGCGTAACATTTCACAAAGAAGTAAAATGCCGGCCCCGCCAGAAATAGGGAGGGATAGCTGAGACCTAATAAATGGGGCCATTGCCTAATTAATCCAGTGGTAAACAGTAGGAAAGTCATCAAATGCAGCAAAAGTGCCAACAGGGCCAAGCTCAGTAGCCACTTGGCCATACCCAGATTGCTGCGTAGAAGCAGTACAATAAGGAAGAACCCCAGCACCATGGTACCACCCATCAGTAATGTCAAGACAAAGGAAATGGATTCAACGCTATTCATTTAGACCAAATTTAGTAAGCCTTAGTTAAATGTGATGATGGATCAGATTGGGGTTCATTGGAATTTGGTAACAATTAACTAAGAGTACCTAATTCAGGTCATCCGGGTGCTTTTTATACCGTAAAATTGAAATAAAACTTATGTCATGATACGAAAAATATTGAAAGGAATACTGTTGGTGGTGGCTGCTGTAATGGTAGGGGGTTTGATTTACGGATTAGTCCAATATTCCAAGGCTAAAGGAAACAATCAACTCATCAGCGAACGGGTAGTGCAGGCGCCTAAAGGTAAAGTATGGAAAATCATCTCGGATGTTGGTAATTACGAGCAGGTTACAGGGCCGGGGATCCATCAGGTAGATATACTCGAAGGGCAGGGGCAAGGCATGAAACGGGAATGCGCCGACCCCCAAGGAAATAGTTGGGAAGAAGTATGTACCATTTGGGAAGAAGGGCATCGGTTCAAGTTTGAGGTCAACACCCAACGAAATGACTACGCCTATCCCCTAAAAACCTTGAGTGGGATCTGGAGGGTTGATGAATTAGGGCCCACCACTACCCGGATTGTTATGCAATTCGATTTTGAGTTTAAAAACGCTTTCTTATCCGGCTTCTTTCTACCGATTGCTCTGAAACAGGCTCGTGAAGACATGGAGTTTATCATGGATAATTGGCAACGGATGGCGGAAGAGGAGTAGACGGTTGACCGACCACGCCTGTCTGCCGGTAGGCAGGGCAGACGGTAGACGGGCCGCGCCTGCCTGCGAGCCGTCCACTTTGATTAAACCGTAAACCATAAAATAGTCCTACTCCACCTAATTTTACATAAATTTTTCAAGGGGCCCCGCCACCCACCCATTATTAAGTTACCTGTTGGGGGTATCAATAGTTGAGATTGAGGGAATTTTTTGACTCCCCACACCTGCGTGCCCTAGATGGTTGACCGTTGACGCCTGCCTGCCGTAAGGCGAGCGTGCTACTTCGGCCTACCTAATTCCGGATTTCTGAGAGAAAATTCAATTACTGGGAGGGTTCAATTGGTCTCCGATAGGACCTAATGCTCCATCTTGATCTGCTTGATCATGATCAGAATTAGAATAAATGCTAATGGATGAAGTACTCCTGCAATGATAAATACCGGAGTATAGGAATAATAAGTAAGCAGCACGCCCACCAGGCCATTGAACACCACGCCACCTAGGGAGCCAGCAGCACCCACAAGCCCTGCTACTGAACCTACTGTTGATGAAGGGAATAAATCTGCCGTCAGTGTTTGCATCAGGGTGGAAAAAGCTTGATGTCCAAACATGGCCATACAGAAAAACACAATGGCCATTCCCAGCGGCACCCCACTGATCAACAGCGCTACAGGCATTAAAGCAGCGGCTACACCCAGGGCAATTTTTCTGGACTGATTTAAAGTAAGATTCTTTTTTAGGAGATAACTACTCATCCAACCCGCTAAAAAACTGCCGGCACCGGCAGCCGCGTAAGGGATCCAGGCATAATATCCGATTTCCTGGATATTCAGTCCACGGATGTCGGCCAGGTA
>JAOTYN010000215.1 GCA_029861825.1 Cyclobacteriaceae bacterium | reverse complement strand
TTGCAAAACCACAATATCAAAATTGCCATTACTAATAATCTCCTTGGTTTTCAGATCTTTTTCGCCGTTCCAATGCTGGCTTAAATTCACTCCACCGGCAGTTGATTTGTAGGTATCCAATTTGATGGAAGTTGAATCGGAAATCAAGGAAACGATATGGGGCAGATTCTGATAGTAGGTGTAGCTGTTTCCCACGAACAGAACCTTAAGGGTATCGCGGGGTGATTGGGCGTAAAGGTGAAAACCCGGTAATAGCAAACAGCCAATCAGCAGGGCTCGAAGCGGATGTTTTAAGGGATTTTTGGTGATGATCATAAGACTAACCATCAGTTGCCTTGGTAAAGAAGCAACCCGGCCTCGTAATATTTATCACCTTCGGACCAAAAAGGTTTCTGAGGGTTGTTGGCAATATAGCGGGCCGATAGCACATAAGATCTGAAGAATTTCAACAAATAGTCGTAATCCAGATTATCCGGATTATCTGTTACCTGATGATAATACTTGGCTATCTCCGCATCAAAAGCCGTAAAGCCCAGCCCGTAGGTAGGAGCTGGAATCCCCGCTGCCGCGAAATGCACATTGTCGGACCGATCGAATAGGTTTTGCTCCGGCGCGGGGTCGTCGATGGCTTTTAATCCGCTAGCTTCAACAGCTTTGACGATATCTTTGTTGGCGGTAGTGCGATTCAATCCTATAATGGTGGCCAAAGAAGTATCGTTATACCCACCGTTGTCGCTATTAAAACAGAATACCATGCGGTTGAGCGGTACGGCAGGATTGCTTACATAGTATTCGCTGCCCAGTAGTCCCTTTTCTTCTGCAGTAAAGAGAATGAACAGCGCAGATCTTTGGGTGGGGTATTTCCCCAGGTTCTTAGCAGCACTTAACACCGTTACTACTCCTACAGCATTGTCCCTGGCCCCATTGTAGATAGAGTCTGCGCCACCAGCATTTTTAGCCACTCCTACATGATCGTAATGTGCCGAGTAAATGACAAACTCATCTTTAAGTTTGGGGTCCGACCCCGGAATCATAGCCACCACATTCTTGCCCTTGAAGTTAGTATTCTGAACACCTTCAATAGTTAGCTCGGCAGTAACCTGTTCCTGTACCAACTCCATAAGTTCTTGATCTTGCTGCCGGGCCCATACATGCACAAAGGTCTGGTCATCATTTGGTCCGACAAGAGAGATCTTATCTGTTGAGGTGAAATTCCGTAGGAATCCCCAGGATTGATCATCGGTGTTGATGATTTCGATGAGTCCGACGGCCCCATTGGTATGAGCAAGTTGCCTTTTATTTCGTCCGACAAAGAACGCTGAGCGCAGGTCGCTGGCGCCTTCACTTCCACCCTTTACCACTACCAGTTTACCCTTTACATCCGCTCCCTCAAAATCCTCCACTGATCCATAGTTCAGGTAGAGCACGGTATTGGAGTAATCAATATTAGCTGCCTCCAAAACAGCGATCTGGTCGGCAGAAGTTTGGTTGAAACTAAGCTCCACTTTCGAGGCGGGAGACACGTTGGAAAAAGGCACCTCTTGAAAATATCCCGATAGGCCATTCAGGGGTTGAGCTCCATATTCTTTCAAAGTAGTAGCAATATAATCTGCCGCCACATCGATTTCCGGGGTGCCCAGGGCCCGTCCGCGCATTTCGTCCGAAGCCAGGAAGTAAATATGATCCTGGATATCGTGTTTATTCACGGTAGACAATACCATTTCCAGATCGGTTTCTTGAGCTTTGGTGGTTTGGGCGATCAGTACTAAAGTGATGATTATAAAGTATTTCATAGTTTGCTATTCTCTAATTCGATGCTATTAAACGACCGTAGTCTGCAATGCTTTGATTCACAATTTCCTTAGCGATGGTACTATTTTGGAACTCTTCAACTTTAACGGTCTTATTTTCCAGCTTTTTATAATCTTCAAAGAAATTGCGTAATTCTTTAAAAAAATGAGTGGGTAGTTGTGTGACATCATCCAAATGATTTACGCTCATATCGCGCAGGGCTACGGCAATGATCTTGTCGTCCAGTTCTCCGCTGTCTTCCATGCGCATCACTCCTATCACCTTGGCTTCAAGCAAACACATGGGCACCACTGTGATCTGGGTTAATACTACAATGTCCAGAGGGTCGTGATCGTCGCAGTAGGTCTGGGGGATAAACCCGTAATTGGCCGGATAATACATGGAAGAATAGATCACCCTATCCAGTCTCAAGAGTCCGGAATCTTTATCCAACTCGTATTTCGCCCTGGTGTTTTTAGGTATTTCTATGATGCAGTTCACCACGTCAGGAGCTTGGTCTCCTGGCGGCACTTTGTGCCAAGGATTAGTGATGTCAATGTTTTGCATAAAACTTACTAAGGGATTTCTTTTCCAAAAATATCCAATTCAACTACTGGTTTACCCAGTTTTTGAACCTCTGAGAACTGTGTAGCCTTATCTCCTACTACCAGATAGATCATCTCATCTTCCTGGAGGTATTGGTCGATAATGGACTGATAATCCTGCAAGGTCATGTTCAGTAACTCTTCCTGGTCCTGTTCCAAATAATCAAGATCCCTGCCAAATCGACTGATCTGCCTCAGAATACCTAGTTTGGCATTTAAAGACTCATAGGACCGGGTATTGGCTTTCAGCACTTTCTTCTGGGTGATCTCAACCTCTTCCGGGCCATAGGAGATCCCATAGTCCCGGATCATATCCCGCATGATCTGTAATGAAGGAAGGGTTGCATTAGCCCTTACACTGGAAGTAGCCACAAAGGGGGCAATTTCGGTGGTGGGATTTATATAACTATAGGCTCCATAGGTATAGCCTTTTTCAATACGCAGGGTTTGAAAAAGTTTGCCGCTGGAACCGCCTCCTAATATCTCATTAGCAAAATCCAAATTATTTAATTGGTCGCTTGTTCCAGACAGAGCCAGTTTTCCGATATAGATTACGGATTGTTTGGATCCCGGAACATCGATAAAGAATAATTTCCCGGCATGACTATCCGCCGGTAATTGGTAGAAAGGGTAGTCAACACTGCCACCCTGCCAATCTTCGAGCGTACCAAAAGCTTGCACAGCTTGCTGCTTTGAAACATCTCCAGCGATATGCCAGGTTGCCTGGGCACTGGACAATCCCCGGAAATAAGCCTTCAGATCATCCAAAGTAATATCGGCAATGGTTTCAAGATTACCATTGCTGGGAGTACCAAGAATATGTTCTTCACCATAGAGCAGGCCGTAAAAGTTCCAATACGCAATGGCCGTTGGGTTTGCTTCTCTTCCCTTTAGCTCTGTTCTTAATGCTTGATGCAACCTCTCGAATTCTGTAGCATCCCACCGTGGTTGAGTAATGATTTCTTTAACTAGCGCTACGGTGGTCGCAAAATTCTTGCTGAGGCAAGTAGCAGAAATTGTGAAGGTTTCACTACCGCTGGAGACAGTTATTTCCGCTCCCAGCAGGCCAACAGCCTCTTCCAGCTCTGCGGGTGTTTTGTTGGCAGTTCCTTCAGTTAACAAATCAGCTGTTAAATCCGCCACCCCGGATTTTTCCAGGGGATCTAACCAATGACCTCCTTTGAAGGTAAGGTCGAAGGTTACCAGAGGCAGTTCGTTATTTTCAATCCCATAGATGCTCATTTGGTTGTCTAAGGTGTGAGTCCAAATCTCGGGCATCTTAAATAAGGGCAGTTCACCGAAGTTAGGCTCGGAACGATCGTATTTAGAAAAAGTTACCTCATATTCAGCTTCCTCTCCCTGGCTCACTTCCTCGTCGGCAACATTGGCCACTACTTCTTCTATCCAAACCTCGGCTTCTTGCGAACCGCTTACTGCAAGTTCCGCCTGACCTTTGGGGATCACGCTGGTCATCACAAAGTTCTTTTGTTTGAGGTATTTTTGGTATACCCGCATCACGTCTTCTCTAGTAACGGCATTGGTCATTTGCGCTCTTTTGGTAATAAACCCGGGATCTTGCGCAAACTCATTGTCTACCACCAATTGAAAAGCCTTATTCAGTATGGTGGCTACACCTTGGTATAAATTAGTTTCCAATTCCGCTTTTATCCTCAGAAGCTCCGAATCATCAAACCCGTTAGTTTCAAAGTCCAAAAGTGCTTGTTCAACGGCTTGGTATACAGAATCCAAGTTAGTGCCGGCATTGGCGCGTATACGGAAAGTAAACTCCCCTGCAAGTTCATTGCTATTCTGGAAGCTTCTGACTGCGGGAGCAAATTGTTTATCTTCCACAATGATTCTGTAGAGCGGTGATTTTCGACTACCGGCAAGCAACTGCCCCAGTATCTCCAAAGCATAGCCGTCTTGATGATATTCCTCCACAGTGGGAAACACCATCCGCAACTCTGGTAATTTAGCAAAATTGTCCTCGTAATAGAGTTTTTTAGTAACATCCAGGGTAACGGGCATAGGTCCTAGAGGAGGTACCTCCGGCCCTTTAGAAATTTCGCCAAACCAACGCTCCACTTTTTGTTTGGTTTCCTGGACATCAATGTCGCCTGCTATTACCAAAGAGGCGTTGGAGGCACCGTAATACTGGTGGTAAAATTCTTTAACGTCTTCCAAAGTGGCTGCCTGCAGGTCGGGAAGGGATCCTATAACCGTCCAGCTGTAAGGATGCCCTTCCGGGTACAGATTTTTCCGAATTATCTCATTGGTATAACCATAAGGCGCGTTATCGACCCGTTGGCGTTTTTCATTTTTTACTACTTGTTTTTCACGCTCTAATGCTGCTTCTGTAACGGTATTGATCATGTAACCGAAACGATCGGAGTCGATCCATAGGATCTTGTCAAAAGCATCTTTTGGCACAACCTCATAGTAGATGGTCCCATCACTCCAGGTCCCTCCATTACGGCTACCGCCCCACTCGGGAATGAGCTTACGATTGGCCCCACGAGGGGCATTTTCGGAATCATTGAATGACATATGCTCAAAAAAGTGAGCGAATCCGGTTTTCCCGGGTTTTTCCCGGTTGGATCCCACATGCATAATGGTAGCCACTGCTACAATTGGGTCGGAATGGTCCTCATGAAGTATTACTTCCAAACCATTATCGAGGGTAAATTTTTGATAATCTATGGTAAACTCTCTTTGCTCCTCTGCTGGCGGGGTTGTGGTACACCCCAGTACCACAAAAAGGAAAAAACTAAGGGTAGAAACTTTAAGCATGGCGTAGTAAATAGTTCTGTACTAAGATGCCTAAACCTGATCACAAAGAAAAACCAAGCCTGATGCACATAGTAAAGCCTTATTTTGAAGGTAATATAGGCTGATCGGTGGTTTTACTCCAGCCAGATCTTGAGGATGTCCAAATACTCTATAAAGCTAGATAAAGCTAGACTTTTTTCGGTCGTATTGCTCCATGAGAAGCTGTGCTTGGGATAATCAATTCACAATCATCTCCTAAGAGATCCATAAAGAAAGACTGGACAACCCGGCTATTAATAAGGCAAAGGCTAACAGCCCTAATGTGCCGGTGAGTAGGGCTTTGGTCACAGTCCAACCCCAACTCTCTTTGAAAACACCCTTAAATACATAACTATCGTAAATCCAGCCTATCATAAAATTAAAACCTATATATGCTATCATTAGAAAAGGGAAAAAGTAAAAGATAAACTGTGTAAAAGTGGTTATTAAAGCTTGTTGTCCCAGTACATAGGTGTTCAAGATAAGATGTTCACCATAATTATACGCCCGTTTCTTGAAGAGCCAGGAAGTGATCAACGATTTTACGGGAATGAGCAACAGCACCAACATATTCAACCAGGCGTCGAATCTTTGATCGGCACTATCGATTTGTTGACCGCTGAATTCATCCGTAACCATGTCCGGTTGTAAGGACTGTTGAAGCATTTGATCGATTCCCAGCCAAAAGTTGATCAAAAGATTAATGGCAGTCCAGATAATCGCGTACCTAAAGGGACCATAAGCCTTTATAGTGTTGCCATTCCAGTAATTGTGAATGATGGTTTGAGGAGCTGTAAACAAGGTTCGAATAGTATATAAAAAACCCTTTTCCACATCCGTAATTTGCCTAAGGAATTTCCCAAAGACCTTGCCAGCGGTCCATCGGCCGACAATAACCGGTTGGCCGCATTTATGGCAAAAAGACCCTTCCAAAGGGGTTTGGCAATGCTTACATAAAGTTGGTTCCATGCGGATTTCCCTGGTATTTGAAATATACGAGAAATGCTTGAACAAATACGTTAAAATATCGAGCTGGTAATTCTTTGCCAGATTAGCTATTTTGAGTCCGTCACTGGATACATGATCACATGAAAATAGTAATGCTACCATTATTTGCGGGGCTTTTAATGGTCTCTTCTTGTCAGAAACCGCAACCTGCTGAAACCAATCCCGTAAGTGTTCCTCATCACCTGGATTTTGAGTTGATTGCCCAGGTCTTAGTGGAACGCATGGACTTGCAACCAGGGGAACGGGTGTTAATGGTAGGCAAACCGGGCGACTTCAATCCTTTAGTCGAGCAGCTGAAGAAGAATATTGTTAAGGCTGGCGCCACTTATTTAGGAACTCTTAGCGTAGGGGGTTCCGCTCCGGAGTCATGGCGCAGTGAATTTACAAAAAGTTACATGTCAACTTCTGCCGGCCAAGCCCTAGCACTACTGGAGGACGTGGATTTAGGCATTATGTTACCAGGGGCTACTCCCGAAGATGACCCGTATGCACTTTTTCAGGAACGCCTGGAAAGCGGCGGCCGGGCTATCCATTTTCACTGGACCGGAGCTTATGACCTCAATGGGAATCTCCTGGCTATGGATTCCATAAAAGACCAATTTTACCAACAAGTTCTAGTAGAAACAGACTATGCTGCACTTGCTCGTGGGCAAGCCGAATTTGAAAAGGCTATGCGCAGCAATACGATTCGAGTTACTACGCCAGAAGGGACAGACATCAGTTTTTCAATAGGGGATAGGCCGGTGACCAAGCAGGACGGCAATGCTTCGGCAGCCCGGGCAGAGCAAGGCCGTAATCTAATTGATAGGGAAGTGGAACTGCCGGCTGGCGCCGTTCGCGTAGCCCCGATGGAGGAATCCGTTAATGGCATCGTGATTTTTCCAGATGCCGAATGGGACGGGGTATTAGTTAGGAGTCTCTCCATGACATTTGAGCAAGGGATAGCTATCGAAATAGAGGCTCATGAGGGTCAGCAAGCGGTTATGGACATAATGGAAAATGCCGGTGTGTCAGCGAAATCTTTTAGAGAGT
>JAOTYN010000214.1 GCA_029861825.1 Cyclobacteriaceae bacterium | reverse complement strand
AGAGGAAGAACCTCACAAGCAGATCAAACTTTCCGCTTCACGCGACAATAAAAACAATACCACTATTAAGATCAGGGACAATGGACCTGGCATTGATGAAGAAGCTTTGAACAAGATATTTATTCCATTCTTCACCACCAAGAAGAACGGCAGTGGCATCGGTCTCAGCTTATCTAAACAGATCATGCGTCAGCACAAAGGCGCCATTAAAGTAGTCTCACACATTGATGAGGGCACGGAATTCTCCTTAAGATTTGAAGATCAGGAGTTAGAAAAAGTCCCGGCTATTTAAAATCCTTGAAGAATTAACTAGTTTTGTAGGAATTAATACTGCTTTAGATGGAAAATATTAACCAGACTATAACGGATATATTAGTGGATAAATTAGGGATCGCGGAAACCGAGGTAACCTCCGATGCTAATTTTATCAAAGATCTGGGCATCGACTCCCTGGACTATGCGGAATTAATCATGGAGTTTGAGCAGGCGTTTGATATTAAAATTCCCGATAATGACGCTGAAAGTTTAGCCACCATCAATCAAGCTGTGGAATATATCCGGGAAAAGATCGCGCTTAAAAGCAGCTAGTATTTTTAGGTTCCATTCAGTGACCCTTCGGCATATCTTGGCGGTCTATTAGGTAAAACCTCTGGTTATGGCCATTATTAGCAAAAAGAAAATTCCCTTCCCCATAAGTCCACGATTAAGAACCTACCTGAAGGAACAGGAACGCGAAAAGCGTATCGGGATCACCTATATTGATCTTACCCGCTATGAGAGCAGTTTTACCTTATATGATAAGTATGGCAAAGATTCCCTTTGGGAAACGGTACTATTTTCTTCAGCTGAAAGTGATCAGGTTCATCAGGGCTTGAAGGAAGTTTATTCCATTCTCACAGCCGATGGCGACGTTTCCGTAATAGAACATTTGTTTGTGGATCGCATCGACATATGCATCTATGGGAACACCCGGCCTTTCCGTGTACGCATTGTTAACCGGATCAACGATAATTTTGACTACTTCTACGTAAAGCATGCTGACGCCAGCAGAATTTACGGATTGGAACTGGAGCACGTTCTTTCTCCCAATCGCATTAATTACCTGGTTTATAAAAATACTCTAATAGAAGAACATATTGCCGGTATTCCCGGCGATCAATTCATAAAGTACCATATGGAAGGAACGGATCTAAACGAGATCCGCCTGGCCAAGGAATTTGTTAAGTTCAACGAACGCACTTTTGTGAGGCTACTGGGCGATATGCATTCCAGTAACTTTGTAATCGACATCACTCCCGACTTCGAAGAGACCCATTATCGTATCCGGGCTATTGATTTTGATCAACAATCTTTCGAAGGTAAACGATCTGTTTATATGCCTCAATATTTCAAACAGAACAATCCCATAATCGAACTTGGCATTAAACTGATGACCCCGGAAACCGTGATCCAATACCAAAGGGAAGAACAGTCACTTATCGCATCCCGCATTAAGACTTCTCGCTACCGTTTAAAAGATTTGATCGATTGTATGACCATCGACAAAATTTCAAAGCCGGAGAATATTAAAAACCTGCGTCAGGAAATGGCAGACTATTACCAAGATCCCCGGTTCCTGGAATGTGGGAGTATGGGGGCCATTGTCAAGATAAGCCTGCGCATGTTGTGGGAAAAAAATCAATAAAAAAACCCCGACTGTTAGTCGAGGCCGCTTAATGATACCGCTTACTTTAGAACGTACCGATGGTGTTGTCGACCATAGTTATTCTCAACGTATGGAACAAAGCCAGGCTGGGAATTAATTTAAAAGCATGATACATAAGACGTGATCTGATCGACCAGACCGGGCGTGAAAGGTAAAGATCCTTTTTCGCCGAACCCAACCCAAGATTCAACATATAAATAATGGCTGCCTCATTAGCAGTTTGAGCCTCAGGAGCAAACCGAAAGATGCGTAGGGCTGTTTTAAAGTCGTCAACCGTTGGCTCGTCACGTAAACTCTCATATAACGTTTGAACGCGCTCTTTAGGAGGGTACGGAACATGTCCGACGTAGCCAATCTCCTTTGATATTTCCTGATACGTGAGCGCCATTATATGATTAATTCTATAATTCTATTAGAAGATATATGCAATAAATGTTCCGTAGTTATCGAAATAATACAATACTTGAATCAATACAATTTTATCCTCCTAAACTTTGATTTCGCTTCTCAATATGAGAAATTTTTTTCATTATGACCATACTAATTTGATAAAATGGCCAAATAATTTGTACTATTTGATGTTTCAACAGTTTATCGAACATCTAGGTATCTTCTTAAAAACGAACTATTGGCATTCAAATTATGCAAAGACAGTTGTTTATCCAAGAATATTACTTTGTTAAGTTCTTGTTTTCTAATACATGTAAGATTACGTCCAAAATTGAATATTTCTTGCACGAAATTTTGAGGAATCAGCTAGAGGGTGGGTATTGGTACAACAGAAAAAATGTTGGTTTAGTTTATTGTGATGAAGAAAACGGTAAATATCTGACTAGGATCATCGTTTTGCGCAATCGCTTCTCGGGTCATGTAATATTTCCGGGCCATACCAAGAAGAACCTCTGCAGCAATATAAGGCTTGCTGGTTAAGCTACATCTAGCTTCGTCAGGGCTTTACAAACCGGCGGACTTTGTTATCAGTATTACTGACTGCTCGCAGCGAATAAATACCCGACGGCCAATCTTCCAGATCTATTCTCCATTCTAAAAGAGGGCTTGGGCTGCTGGATTCACTATGCCAGACTCTTTGACCGTTCAGGTTGTAGACGATCAGGGAAATTTCTTCCTGTAAGTTGTTCCGGTACCGGATGTGCAGTTCTTTGGCAGCGGGAATGGGAAATACCTGCAACTGCTGATGATGGCTTTCCTCGGGCACCGCCAAAACCAGATCCGGCCGCAACATTTGGCTGGAGGGGATCAATTGTTTTCCGGTAAGAGGATTGCTCCACCATAATTCCATAACGGCGCCACCAGCTTGCTCGTAATATTCCAGGAGCAATTCATAGGTTTCGCCAGCCTGAAGCGTGATGGTACCGGACCATTCGGTGGGGGGCTGTGGGATCCACTTATCAATGATCAGTTGATTGTTGATCCACAGTCTTACGCCATCATCCGATACTGTATAAAAAGTGTACTCAGCATCGAACAAGGGTTGTATGAATCCCATCCAACGCGCGGTAAAAAAATCATCCGATACCGAAGAGTGGGGCGATCCCCCGCCCCAGTCAAAGTTGATTTGAGAATCGATCCTAGTTAAGGTGGCGGCTCCGTCAAAGGTCTGATCCTGATCACTCCAGTACCGGCCCAGCAAACCATCTCCCAATCCTAAGGGAGCGCTTTGATAGCCGGCCAACAAGGTATCCCCTTCCACGGGTGTATCAAAGCTAAAAAATCTTTCCTGAGAGCCATCGCTCCATTCATCAAAAACATAGAAATTCACCTGGTCCTCTTGTACGTGGGGGGCCTCCAGGGTCCTGGTTACGCCTACTACCCCAGTTATGGTAGCTGGTGTGGCCGTGATCTTACCATCTACGCTTAAACTTAATCCCGGAGGATCGGTGATAAGATGAGTGGTGCTCTTCAGGGGAAAGACATCCAGGTACACTACTTGGGAGAAGCCTTCGGAATCGGTTGCTTGCAAATAAACCCTATACCACACATTATCGCTGGTCTCCCCCACTCTAGGTACCATATACTGGCCATTGTCAATTCCCGATTGCGCAGACAAGCCAGGGTGGGTGTGTTCATCGTGGTGAAAGTCAATCCACCAGGTTAGTGCGGAAGCGTCCAGGTTCCCGTCTTCAGGGTCTGTAGCTTGTCCCGCAAAAGTAATCGATTGACCTGCCTGGTATAGAAAAGTACTAGTAGGCTGAGTTATTTGCGGTAAGGGCCGGCTGTTTGAAGTTACTTGCAACAAGGCTTCCTGGCTGGTTACTGAACCTTCGTTATTGCTGATCACACAACGGAAGAGACTGCCATCGTCCACCAACTGAGCATTAGAAAAAACATAGAACGACTCGTTGGCGCCGGAGATATCAACCTGATCTTTTTGCCACTGATAATTAAAAGGGGTCGTTCCGGAAACATTAACTGAAAAATAAGCGTCCTCCCCTATGGCTACCAGTTGGGATTCAGGCTGCAAGGTTACCAGAGGAGCACCACTGCCGGTATAAATGATCTTCCATAAATTCCCGTCATCTGTACTGGTATTGTCCTGCATGGAGCCGCCACCCATACCCGCACGTTCCAGATAATACATATCGCCCTGGTCATTCACCGCCATAGCTATGGGTCGGTTGATGGCCTCTGCAAAAGTTTCCAGGATCACTCCGGTATCCGGATCCAGTACCTTCAGATATCCTTCACAATAATCACCGAAGAAATACTTTCCTTGGTAAAACTCCGGAAAAGATCCGCCGTTTTCAGGATAGAAGGCCGCTCCTATTATAGAACAGCCCAGGTCATGTGAATAAGCATAAACCGGGTCTTGATAGTTGGCCGGTGGAACCTCCGTAGTAAGATTGCCTTCTATGATAGGCCAGCCGTAATTCATCCCAGCCAGCACCTCATTGACCTCTTCAAAATCCCCACCACCAACATCGTTGCTGAAGATGCGACCTGTCTGCGGTTGTATATCGAAGGTAAAAGGATTTCGGAAACCCAAGGCATAGATAGCCCGGCTAATGCCCGTCTGGGTATTGTAGAAAGGATTGTCATCGGGAATAGACCCGTCGGAGTTCAGTCTTAGAAACTTACCAAGTAGCACCCCCATATTTTGTGCTGTGCCAGAATCGGCGCCATCCCCTACTGCCACGTATAACTTGCCGTCCGGGCCAAACTTCATGGCTCCGCCATTGTGGATGGTGCCGGCCATGGGATCCAAATCCAGTAATATGATTTCACTACCGGGGATGGCGAAGTCGCCATTTCCCTGAAAAGTGCTGATGCGATTGTGATTTTCGCCAGGGACGGTATAGTAAACATAAATAAGTTGATTGGTCTCAAAGTCCGGATGAAAGGCAATACCGGAAAGCCCCCTTTCATTGAAATTGTCTACGGTAATAGTGAGATAAGGGTCCTCCTGTAGGACATCATCACGTATAACCAATACCCTGCCATCTTTCATGGCCAGGAAAAGCCGGCCATCCGGAGCCAGTGCCATGGCAGTGGGATTTAACTCCTGAGCAATACGTGATTCGGTGAAACCAGTAGGTAGGGTAGCTCCATGAATATATAGGTGGAAACAGCATAATAAAGACAGCCAGAGGAGTAATGCAGACTTCATAACTTAGCAAATATATTATTCCTTAGCAGATATTGTAAAAACTCGGTTAATATTAAAACCAAAGAATATGTCGCCCTTAAAGAAATCTTCATTGGTTTCGGATATGAAATAGCGCTCGATCATGCCCTTAGAATTGGTGAAGTGCAACTGAAAGACATGTCCGCCGGTCTCAATATCGAGCCCTACGGAAAAAGAGTCGAAAGTCTTCTCACGATTAATTTCCGAAAACTGGTAATAATATTCCGCATTCAATGACACACGGCTCGATAGTTTTATGCGACCCCCTATTCCCAATGCCGGGATGTCATTTTCCTCTTCATTTGTTTCCACCAAATTGCGATGCACTAATGTAGGTGATATTTGCATGGAGAAACTTTTAGAAAACTTTCTAGCAATCAATATTTGATGAGTGAAAGACAATCGGGATGTAAAATAATTTTTTCGATCTGGCTCTGGAAAATCAGAAGAATTGATGGCAATATTGGAAAAAAGCACCATACTGAAGGGGAAGTTTTTAGCCCCGGCCGACTGCCTTAACAATTTAAATTTAAGGTATCCGTCGTAGGTTTTCTGAAAACTACTACGTCCGATTGCCACATTTAAGCGGTCGCTAATCCCGTATTCCAAGCCAAATCTTATGGTGGCTTGATCCAGTCCAAAGAATTCTTCAATTCCATCGGAGATCTTACCGAATCTGTGCTGAATTATAAAAGACAGCACACCTCCGGAAGTCATCTCCACAGATTGACCATTGATTATACGCGTTGCCTTAAAAGTAGCAAAAGTATAATCAATGGTTTCCTCATTGGCTGTTTCCTCTTCCAAAAGCTGCAACAAATCATCTTGTGCCCAGCATGGACAACTTACAAAAATCATCCAAACTGAATATGCTTTAAGAAGATAACGCACCATTTTAGTTGGCTTGGGCCTTGAACTCAAGATCTATCATTACTTGGACTGTTTCCGCGATATTATTGATCACCACTTTGGGTATCTTAATATCAAAATCTGCCACGTTCAATTCAAAGGCTGCGTTGCCCACCATGTTTTCATGCTGTTTACCCAAAGTGCCCTCTAATTGTATAGCCTTAGTAACCCCGTGTATAGTGATCTCACCTGAAATCTTGACCGGAGTGGGCTCTGAAAAATCCATGTTGCTGAAATCCTCTATTTGTCCCCTAAAGATGGCTTTGGGATATTTGCCAGTCTCCATATAGTTTTCATTGAAGTGTTCTTGCATCAATGCTTTTTCAAACTTAAATCCACTAACCGGGATGCTCACCGCCAGCGCGCCTGTTTGGGTGTCCAACACCGCTGAGGTTTGCCCGTTGTGAGCCTCAATATTTTCAGCCATGGCTTTCGAATAAAAAGAGGCCTGCCCGTTTCTACATAAGTACTTTGATTGAGCAACTGTGTTAAAAGTTAACCCGATCATTAAAAATAAAAATACACTAGTTCTAATCATTGTTCTAATTGTTTAAAGCTCCAGAATCTAACCATGCTTCTATTTGTTGCTGCTCACATGAGCTCAATGGGCCGGAGGGGGGCATGGTTTCTTCTACTACCGCCCTTTGTCGCAACCGGCCGTCATCCACGACAATCTTGACACCTTGAAAAGTGGTGTAATCAACTCTACCGGTACCGGGTACATGACAACCACTTAAGGCGCAATTGGCATCAATTATGGGTTTAATTTGCTGCTGAAAAGTGACACTATCCGTATTGCACGTCTGCAAGGGATAGAGATCCTCCTCATTATCGTAGTAACAGGAGGTTACCATCAGACATATTCCCAAGGTGATGCCTAAAATATCTTTCATCTCAATTATTGGGTGCTCCACTATCCAACCATTTCTGCAAAATGATCCTATCACACTCTGGCAATGGTGCCGCAGGGGGCATATTTAAATTTCTAAGTACTC
>JAOTYN010000213.1 GCA_029861825.1 Cyclobacteriaceae bacterium | reverse complement strand
ATCAGGTAAGTGGCGGGAATACTCCTTACCCCATAAGGAGTGGCACCCTGACTTTTCCAACCCTTCAGATCGCTTACATGATACCAGTTCAGCTCATCCTTCTTAATGGCACGCAGCCATTTGTCCCTTTGGTTGTCCAAAGATACACTATAGATGGTAAATCCCTGGTTCTTAAACCTATGAAATGCCTTCACCACATTGGGTGCTTCCACCCGGCAGGGTTTGCACCAGGAAGCCCAAAAATCCAACAATACAAATTTGCCTCTTAATGAGGACAGGGGAAGCTGCATTCCGCTGGTATCGCTTAAAACTATATCCGGTGCCTCATCTCCCAATTGCGGACCTGGTGCCGGCAAAGTAGCCACTAATTGTCGGGCGATATCCGATGCTGGAAATTCCATTTGGTACCTACGGGCAAGAAGCGAAACACTTTCAACAGAACCTTTTAGCAGCCTTATAGCACTTATTATCAATGCCTCGCGTGCCGTGGAAGCGGGCGCTGTAAATTCAATCAAGCGATCTATCTCAGTCATTAGTTCATCTACTCCCCTAAAAGTTTGATTGTTTAAATGACTGTGCAGTTTACCCTCGTAGTAGAGAGCAGAGGCTAACTCTGGATCTTGAAAATCCTCTTTCTTAAAATATTCATCCCAGGAGGATTGGGTGTGCTTTAGATTGAAGTTGGCCACTTTGGTCATCAAGGTAACTGGTTTCCTGGTACTCATTGATTGGTAAAATATCTGTCGTCGGTTTTCCATGTGATCCATCACGGCCTTGTTGCGCTTCTGAACTTGTTGGGGATGTTTGGGATTGGCGGCCTCCGCCTGTAACTTCTCACTCAAGGCGGTGACCTCTTGCTGTAAGGTTTTTAAAAATGCCTGGTACTCCTGTAAATGAGCGTTTTCAATAGAGTTCTGAAAGGTTACTTTCAGGGGAATATCAGTAGCATCAATTTGCAGGCTCAGTACAGGTTCGGACAACACTATATAAAAACTCCCGATTTTATCGGGACCTAACCTGTACATACCCCGCTGTGGTAGGGTCACCGACAAGGTCAAGGACTGGTTCTTGATCACTGCAGAATCAATAGCAAACCAATCTGTTTTCTGAAACTGATAGAGGTAAATAGTGTCAAAAGGAGCTCCGTTTATCTTGGCCTGTATGGTGGTTTGCTGACCTACAACCACTAGACCAATGAAGCTTCCCATTAAATGAATTAGTATCTTCTTCACTGAATTAGGAATCACTTCCAGTTAAAATTACGGAGAAATAGACGCAATAAAAAGGCAGGTTATTCCAGCACCGGGACCCCGTTGCGAGCGCCACTTATCCTCTTAATGTCGATCTCTACGGCACCCACTACCAATTTGGCTTTAATTTTAAGGGGTATTTTGTTGGAGTCGTCGGAAAGCCACACTTTTATGGCATCTTGGCCTGCAAAAAGTTTATTGTCCGGCATTATGGGTTGCAGCACAATAGTATTGAACTTCCCAAGTTTGGTGCGCAAGGATTCCTTACCCAGGTAACGCACATTAAAGTCGTACTGCTCCTCATCGAAAAAGGCCTCCAAATGAATCACCGTTCCTTTCTCTATTTTAGAAAAATCCATGGTGCGAAGGAAGTAATAACCGCTCACCATGTCCTGTACATTATCGGGTACAGCGGCCTTCATGGTTTCCCTTGGTTCTTTGGTTTGCTTGTCCAAAATGGTAGTAACCGCCTGGCGAGACTGGTGATCGAAATCTACAATCTCGTATTTGCGATACCGCCCTTCTTCAATATTTCTATAGAAGCGGTGAGGAATAATGGCAGCAGTATCGATGTAGGTGCCCCAGTTATCGTTGATACGGGTAATTAAGTCGAAAACTCCCACGGATCGCCCATAGACATCCACCTTATAGCAGGGACGCCCATTGCGAAAATTGACCTTATCCGCCACCACCATGGTGGCAGTAGCTGCATTCAGAAGCCCATAATGCACCCGATATTCCAACTTTTCTCCTATATCAAAACTGGAGTTGGAGACCTCCCGGTAAGGAGCCTGCGGGCTGAATGCGGTTAAAGCAAAGATCAATATAAATGGTAAATACTTTTTCATAAGATCCATTTGGTCTCAACCTTTAAAAATCAAATTGCGTACCAAAAAACGAAAAATGCTCATTATTAAGGATTTTCGGCCTTGAAATGCTCAAAATAGCGTTTCAGATCATTGTCAAATTTATCATTTAGTTCATTTTCAAAAAAGGTAAAATCTCCTCTATACCTTAAATAGGACATAAAAAATGCATTATTGACCTCTCTTTCCCCTAAATAAAGGAGGTAACGTTGCTTTTCATATAACTCTAACGTATCACTGCTCATTTTGATTTCATTAATAAGCCGTCTTTTGAAAATGATACGATCATCCAAGGGTAAGGTTTCAGACATATTACTATACAATGAATCCAACAGATCGGCCCCTCTTAATATGTGATCCGTAAATTTCAGCCGATCACCCTGGCGTTTTATATATTCTGCTAGTTGCGGTGAGTGCGCTCCATATCTTTGCACTAAGAACCTCCTGGCACCTTGATCTCCAAAAAATGAGGCCAGATTTTCATTGAACTCCACGCTGTCTCGAATAAATAAATTCCCGTGGGTCAGTTCGTGAATGATGGTATTGGCTAATTCACCCACAGGGTCGGCCAGCATATTGGAAAGTACCGGGTCGCGGAACCAGCCCAAGGTCGACCACCCGCCAGCCACTCGTACATTGGTATCCCAATCTTCTTGTAACAATTTAGCCTCCTCCCGGCGTGCTTTTTGCAATTCAAAAAATCCCTTATAAGGCACCTTGCCTAAGAACGGGAATGACCATTCTTTAGCTTGCAGTTCAAAAGGCTTGGCACCCGTTACTACCCAAAGGGACGGCTTCCCCAGCTGATCGTAATAGGTGGTGTAATTGTCGGAGGATTCAAACCCCAGGTTTTCCACGGTGAATTGTTTGATTTCCCCTATGAGCGACAACTTCTGTTTGATGCTATCAGGTACTTCGGGATCTTGCAACACATCCGGAACTTCCCTGGCTGCCGAAATAATAGCCCACTGACCACTGGCTTGGCCTATTCCATAGACTATCAATTTATGATACCAGGCTGCGGAAAGTACCACCGCTGCCAGCAATAACCTCCAAATAAATTGCTTCATATGCTCTCAAAACTGTAATATACTTTACCCTCCATTATTTAACACAAAATCGTGCATCTCAGGTAAATACGAGGGACGATTTTTACCATGATATTTCAAGGTAGGCGATTTACTTTTCATTTACTTTTTAGGGTCCCGCATTTTGAGAATCTTGCTTGTTAAATTTAAGCATTCATAGTACCTTACAACTTTATATTTTTAAATCTAATCTGTATAAAATGAGTATTGCATCAGAAAAGCTTAAGGCCTTACAACTAACCATCGACAAACTGGAAAAGACTTATGGAAAGGGAGCGGTTATGAAGCTCAGTGACGAACAAGTTCAGGATGTTCCGGCCATTTCTACCGGGTCGTTGGGATTGGACATCGCCTTAGGTATTGGTGGAATTCCCAGAGGAAGGGTTATAGAGATTTACGGCCCAGAAGCTTCAGGTAAGACCACCTTAAGTATGCATTGCATTGCCGAAGCACAAAGAAACGGAGGCTTGGCGGCAATTATCGATGCCGAACATGCTTTTGACAAATTTTATGCAGAAAATTTAGGAATCGACACTGAAAATTTACTGATCTCCCAACCCGATAATGGTGAACAAGCATTGGAGATCACGGAACATCTGATCCGCTCGGGCGCTATTGACCTTATCGTAATTGACTCGGTGGCCGCTTTGGTACCCCGAAGTGAACTGGAGGGTGAAATGGGCGACAGTAAAATGGGCCTACAAGCCCGGCTTATGTCCCAAGCAATGAGAAAGCTTACCGGTGTAATCAGCAAAACAGGCTGTTCCTGTATATTTATAAATCAGTTGCGGGAAAAGATTGGTGTAATGTTTGGCAATCCCGAAACCACTACCGGAGGTAATGCCTTGAAGTTTTACGCTTCCGTTAGGTTGGATATCCGCCGAATTGGTCAGATAAAGGAAAGCGCCGATAACATCCTGGGAAATCGTACCAGAGTGAAAGTAGTAAAGAACAAGGTAGCCCCTCCATTTAAAGTAGTGGAATTCGACATTATGTACGGTCAGGGTATTTCCAAGGTCGGCGAAATCCTGGATTTGGGAGTGGAGTTGGACATCATCAACAAATCCGGTTCCTGGTTCTCATACGATGGCAACAAATTAGGACAGGGTCGGGATGCTGTCAAACAGCTATTGCTGGATAATCCGGAACTTTGCGACCAGATTGAATCCTTGATCAGAGCTAAAGTCAGTGGAGAAGAAGACCAGGATGTTAAGGAGCAAGCGGTAGCTTCTGAATAGTTTTCACCAGACCTTATTGCGTACGAATAGCTTCCACAGGATCTAGTCGGGAAGCTACAATTGCGGGGATTATGCCGCTCAACACCCCTACTACGGCGGCTACTACCACCCCCATGATGATGTTTCCTATGGATAGCCCGATTTGAAAACCATCGGATGAAAGAATATTGGCTAAAATGTATACGATAAGCAATCCCATAAAGCCGCCAAAAACACTGAGGAAAATGGCTTCAAAAAGAAATTGAAAAAGTATGAAGTAGTTTTTGGCTCCCAGTGACTTTTGAATGCCGATGATATTGGTACGCTCCTTGACCGAGACGAACATGATATTGGCTATACCGAATCCTCCTACCAGGAGCGCAAACATGCCGATAATCCATCCTATAAAGGAAATCTGATCGAATAGCAGGCCAACCTGGTCGGCGATCATTTCTGAACGGTTCAGGGCAAAATTAGATTCGTCTCGGGGCCTTAACCCTCTTTTCCGTCGCATCAAACCCTCTAACTCTCCTTCCAATTCCTTCAACATGGGATCATTGTCGAACCCTTTAACAGCCACTACTGACTCTACTCCAAACCAGGTGCCGGTAGCATACATTTTTCTAAAACTGCGGTATGGCACAAAACAATTGTCGTCGTTACTGGGCATTCCGATGAAATTCTCACCCTGCTCTTTCAGCACACCTATGACAGCAAAACGCAGTCCGTTAATTTTGATCTCCTCTCCTATGACATTTCCTTTGGGAATTAGTGCCTCCGCTACATTACTCCCGATAAGCACCACATTGCGTCCGGATTCTATTTCAGTCATAGTGAAATACCGGCCATTCGAAATAGGCATATCGTAAACCTCGCTATGACCAAAAGTAACTCCCGATAAGTTTACCCCGGATATGCTGTTATTGCCTTTTTTAATAGTCAGATTGCTCTTATCAGCAAAAATGCTGATGCCATTGCTTCGTTCAACATTTGCCTCTAAGAATTTGAACTCATCATAACTGGTTTGTGGCCTGTTGATGTATTTCCACCAGGGATAATTTCCTTCGAAGGACCAGGGCCACTTCTGGACATACATGACATTGGCGCCCAGAAAATCGAAGCTTTCCTTGAGATTTTTTTCAAGAGAATCAACTCCGGTAAAAACGCCTATAATAACCAGGATGCCCACTGTAACTCCCAGAAGTGACAACACCGTACGCAGCACATTCATTTTCAGTGCGGTATAAGCAAACCGAAAGCTTTCAAAAAATAGTTTTACGAAGATTGCCATGCCTTGCATAAGGTTCAATTGTAATGCAAGGATAATCATCCTGATACTACTCTGCAAGTAGGCCGGGTTCCCCGGCAATTTTACTTTTTATACGGTATTTAAACAGGATAGGCTAATTCCTTAAAATTAAGTGCTGTACGCAAAACAAATAGCATCAAAAGTAATATTTATGGACACAATTCATTAGATTTGCACCTTTTGAAAAAGAGTAAATTCAGGTTCAAATATACTTCATGAAATTATCAGCCTTTAAGTTTGAGCTCCCCGAAAAATACATCGCTCTACATCCTGCTGCTAACCGGGACGAATCCCGGCTTATGGTGATCAACAGGGAAGATCAAAGTATCCAGCATAAGGTCTTTAAAGACGTTGTGGATTACTTTGATGACGGGGATGTACTGGTCATGAACGACACCAAAGTATTTCCGGCCCGGCTTTATGGGAATAAGGAAAAAACCGGGGCCGAAATTGAGGTCTTTCTGTTACGTGAGCTAAATAAAGAGATGCATCTGTGGGATGTTCTGGTTGATCCTGCCCGAAAGATCCGAGTAGGCAACAAACTGTACTTCGGAGAAGGAGATTTAGTAGCAGAAGTTATTGACAACACTACCTCCCGAGGAAGGACCATTCGGTTTTTGATTGACAGCAGCGACGAAGAGTTTTACAATACCATAGATTCACTAGGGGAAACCCCTTTACCCAAGCATATTAATCGCCAAGCCGAACCGGAAGACCGGGAGCGCTTTCAAACAATTTACGCTCAACATGTGGGAGCGGTGGCCGCTCCTTCTGCAGGGTTGCACTTCACGCACCAGATCATGAAGCGGTTGGAGATCAAAGGCGTAACTATGGCTCCCATCACACTGCACATTGGTTTAGGTACTTTCCGCCCAGTGGATGTTGAAGACCTTACCAAACACAAGACCGATTCCGAAAATTATCAGGTTAGCGATGAAACAGTGGCCATTGTCAATGAAGCTATGGACCATAAGAGGAAAGTTTGCGCAGTTGGGACTACTGCCATGCGAGCATTGGAATCCTCTGTTTCTGCCGGGGGGCGCTTAAAAATGAACGAAGGCTGGACCGATAAATTCATATTTCCCCCATATGAGTTCAAGATCTGTAATGCCATGATCACTAACTTCCATCTTCCTGAGTCTACCCTACTGATGATGGCCTGTGCCTTTGGGGGCTACGATCTAATTATGGAGGCATACCAGATAGCCATTAAAGAAAAGTATCGATTCTTCAGCTATGGGGATGTAATGCTGATCATCTAATTCACCATGAGTGAATCCCGTTATGCATTGATAGTTGCCGGTGGCAGCGGCACCCGCATGGGTTCCAAAATCCTAAAACAATTTCTGGAGATGAAAGGCCGGCCACTACTGATGCACACCATAGAAGCATTCCACAAACATTCAGCGGACACCCAGATCGTACTGGTACTACCCGAAGCCCATCTGAGCTTTTGGGAGGAACTTTGTGATCGCTATCAATTTAAGGTGCCTGTAACCCTGCAAGCCGGGGGTAATACCCGCTTCCAATCTGTACAAAACGGTCTGCGAAAAGTCTCAGGTCCG
>JAOTYN010000212.1 GCA_029861825.1 Cyclobacteriaceae bacterium | reverse complement strand
ACTTTAATTCAGATGAGGCAAAAGATTGGGATTTAGCTCATCTAAGGCTCATATTGAATGGGGCTGAACCGATTTCAGCCGACCTGTGCAGGGCCTTTCTGACCAGAATGGAAGCATTTGGGTTATCGAACCAGGTAATGTTTCCGGTATACGGACTAGCGGAGGCATGCCTGGCGGTGACCTTTCCGCAGCCAGGCAACGACTTTTCTACCACCCTAGTGAACCGTTTCAAACTGCGAGTCGGTGATCCCGTAGAATTGGTGCCGGTTGACTCACCCCACGCCTTGGAGCTGGTAAAAGTCGGCTCTCCAGTACTGCATTGCGAGGTAAATATTTGCAATGATCAGGGTGCGGAGTTACCCGACATGACTGTGGGGCACATCCTTATTTCCGGCAAAAATGTAACCTCCGGGTATTATCAGGCAGATCAGATTAATGAACAGATGATTACTTCACTTGGTCTGGACACCGGAGATCTGGGTTTTATTCAGGACGGACAACTGGTAGTTTGCGGTCGTAGCAAAGATATTCTGTTCTTTAACGGTCAGAATTATTACCCTCATGACCTGGAGTTTGCTTTGGAAGATTTGCCTGGCATGGAGCTGGGGAAAGCGGTAGTTTGTGGAGCCACACACCCCGGGCATCAGGATGAAAGACCGGTGGTTTTTGCTTTATATAAAGGTGATATTAAGGATTTTGCCCATATGATCCCGCAGGTTCGCCAAAAGCTCAATGAATATGCGGGCTTAGAAGTAAATACCGTGATACCGGTCAGACAAATCCCTAAAACTACTAGTGGTAAAGTGCAACGATACCAGTTGGCAGCGCAATATTCAGAAGGTGCCTTTCAAGAAGTGGAAGAAAAGATTGAAGAAATCTTAAATAGGGGAAAAGCAGCCAATACGGCAAAAGAAGCTAATACTGTTGAGAGCACCTTACTGGCCATATGCCAGGAATTTCTGGAGGATAAATCCATTGGCATCAACGACAATTTGTTCGAAATGGGCACCAGTTCCTTGGTATTGACCCAGATCCACGATAAAATAGATGAGATCTGGCCGGGAAAATTGGAGTTGACAGACTACTTTGATTACCCCACTATTGCCGAGCTGGCGCAATATCTGGATGAGGCCTAGTCTTACTCATAGAAGGATTTCTTATATTTCCAACGACGGTGTGACCATAGCCAGGATTCCGGCTGCTCTCGCAAAATCTTCTCTGCCTCTACCACATAACGGTCAAGTATCTCATGGCTGTGTTTCTTATAGGGCGGTTCAGCGATATCTCTGAAATACACTTCATATTGACCCCTTCTAAGTTTTCTCATACCCGCAAATACCACCGGGTATTTGGTCATTTGCGCTATTTTCTCAGGACCCACAAAGAAAGCCGTATCCAAATTGAGGAAGGTGGTCCAATATTTTTCAGCATTGACCAAGGGGATTTGGTCTGCCACCAAACCAAAGCCATTCAAAGTTTTTTTGCGTCTCATGATTTCCATGAGAGTTTCTTGCATTTCAATTGGTTTGCTGCCAAAACGCGATCGGGTTTTAATCATCAGGCGGTCGTAATAGTTATTATTAAGCTTTTTGTAAACCGGGTTCATAGGTGCTGATAATTGTAAGCAGCAAGCAAAAAGCAACCACTCCCAGTTGAATTGATGCGTAGTGAGAATGAGCACCGATTGTCCCCGCTCAAAGTACTGCTCAATAGCCTGTTTTTCGGTGATGATTACTCGTCTGTTGATCTCCCGGTCGGATATGGTCATTCCTTTTAAAGACTCCATCATAAAGTCACACAGGTTCCTGTAAAACAATCGGATGATCCGTTTTTGTTCAGCACGATCCTTTTCCGGAAAAGCTTTTTGAATATTTTCCTCGACTACCTGATACCTATAGCGCACCACATAAAAAGCAGCCACAAACAAGAGATCTGAAATAAGGTACATTACCCTTAAGGGCAAATAAGAAACCAGTCTGAATATCATCTATTAATCGCCAGGTTCCTCCTGTCCCAAGGAAATTATATTAGTGAAAAGTCTATATGCGCCCGGCACCCCGGCAGGCAGCTCTCTAAACCAGCTGAGTCCGGTGTAGACATAGTACCCCTCTCCATACCGGGCAATCAACAAGCTTCCCTCTTTAGGAGATTCTCCGGGATCGTTAGTGGACAATATTGCCTGGTAATTGTCGTCCCATTTATTTGGGAAATACAGGCCCCGCTCCTGAACCCAGGCATCGAAGTCCTCAGGTCCGATCTTATTGGGAGTGTTCAGCACCGGATGATCAGGCAATAGAAAACTGACGGGGGCTCCTTCTACCGCCACGCGGTCCCGGGAAATCTCCAGGGGATAAGGGGCAAATTCCTTGGTGACCATTCGGAAGTTAGTATTGTATTGTACTACTAAGGTGCCGCCCTGTTGGGCATAAGCCAGCAGCTTCTCCATATCGTATTGCAAACGCTTCACGGTATTCAAAGCCCTTATCCCAAGTATTACGGCGTCATATTGTTGTAAAGCGGTCACATTAATTTGATCCGGGGTCAATATATCCACCTGATAACCGATTTGTCTCAAACTGCCAGGGATATCATCACCGGCACCCATAAGGTAACCGATCCGGTGTCCCCTGGTGAGGATATCCAACTTTACCACCTTGGCAGCTGCCTCCGGCAATAACATTTGATCGGGTATGTGGTCGTAGGAAATGGTAACTTTCTCCAGGCTGTACTGTTGTTCTCCCACTGTGGCAATGGCTTTGATCTTGCCCTCTCCAGGACGTACCGGGGGGTAAAGGGTAAATTCTAGTACCTGTTCCTGTC
Organism: Cyclobacteriaceae bacterium; assembly: GCA_029861825.1. Lineage (GTDB taxonomy): Bacteria > Bacteroidota > Bacteroidia > Cytophagales > Cyclobacteriaceae > JAJCYK01. The sequence goes on along the minus strand of JAOTYN010000212.1, from coordinate 4,491 downwards.
CTTTTTGCTCGATATCAAAATTGACCAGTTGCGGACTGATACTCCAACCATCAGGGACTTCCACTGTCAATTGCCCAGCCACCTGGTCACGTCCACTTTTCAAAGTCATTACCACCTTACGTGGATTTTCATCAGCAAAAACATGCACTTTCTCATCAAAGTTGACCGTGACTTCCGGCGCTATGGCAAAAGGCTGGAATATTTCACCTTTAACCGGATCGGTTCGCTTGTGTACTACTGGTACCGGGAACTGGAGATCGGTACCAGCTATATTGATCTCAAAGGGAATAGTAAGCGCTGCATCATTCTGCGGCTTGCCGATAAGCAGAGGGTCCCCTACCGCAAACATTCCCATGGAGCCGGTTTGTTTCAACCAATAGGGTTGCGAATATTCTTTATCAGCTGGAATTTCCAAGTCCAGCTCCTGAGTGAACTTTTCATTGAATCCCAAAGTTGCCCCCTGGTTATCTCCTTCCACCCCAGGTACCTCAAAACTTTTAATTGTTGTGGGAATATTGGAGCGATTGGTAGCCTCCAGTCGAACCGTCAGGGTCTCACCTGGAGTCCCGGAAGTTTCCGCTACGGAGGCCTCCAGATACAATCCTAAAGAGGCTTTTAAAAGATCTTTGATCTCAGAAGCTTTCAGATCGGCATAATAATTACCCCGGAGCTTTTTGAGTTCACTTAAAGCTTCTAACAACAAGGGCGCTATTGCGTCTGGGGCTTCCGGATCGAACTGCCGGTAAGCTTGTTCCATCAAAGCTCCTACCCGGGCCCCGTTTTTCACACGGCTCCAACTAAAATGATCCCCCTGAAAATAATCTGCGGTAATAGGTTCACCCTTTATATGCTGTAAATACTCCAACTCGCTGCCCCTGCTTCCGCTGGAGCCAAAGCCCTGGCTTTTATGCATGCTTCTGCTCTCTGCGGCTATTTCCGTATAGGATTTGCCCAACAATTGATTATAAGCGCCCACATCCAGTATCAGTTTATCTGAAGGATCGAACTCCAAACCACGCCGCTGGTAAAACCAGGGATGGGTATTGAGCATTAAAGTATGAGCCTGCCAGGTATCTACATGATCAAGCTGTTCTGGAAATTGACGGGGATCGGCTGCGGCATCAAAAGCTTCCTCTGCAAGTATGGCTGAAGCTGTATGCTGTCCATGGCCTCCTTCACCGGTGGTTGGGAAACGGGTAATGATTACATCTGGGCGAAATTTGCGAATGGCCCACACCACATCAGAGAGGACTGCCTCACGATCCCATATGGTAAAGGTCTCCTGTGGAGTTTTGGAATACCCAAAATCATTAGCACGGGTAAAAAATTGCTTTCCCCCATCCAATTTACGGGCTTGAAGCAATTCCTGAGTGCGGATTACCCCCAGCATCTCACGTATCTCAGGTCCTACCAGGTTCTGACCGCCGTCGCCACGGGTAATGGAAAGATATGCGGTATTCAACAAGGCATGGTTGGCCATATACGCTATAAGCCTGGTATTTTCATCGTCGGGATGAGCGGCGACGTATAAAACGGAGCCCGCTCTATTTAATTTTTTCAAGCCCAACTGAATTTCCGAGGCATTTAGCTTAACTGGTTGCTGTGCAAACAACGGCAAGCCAGACCACATCAAACCGATGACAATGATACTTTTTAGGCTTATTTTCATAAAATTAATTTCAGGTCATACACCATTACACGTGGATTTTAACCCAAGGTTGATATTTTAATATGGGCAAATTTAAAACTTAAAACTCAAGTTGCTAGATTATTTATAGGAATGGTAAAATTATGCCTAAATCCCTGCTGAACTGAAAAACAACTATAAGGTTACCAATAGATTGGCATAAAACTTGTTCTAATTCACTAAACATTGATCAACAAACATGAAATCTATCTTTACGCTTATTATAGGTCTGTTAATGCTCTGTTCTTGCAGTCCGGAATTAGTTCCATTTACCAGTCAGGTAGAACGCGATATCGGCTTAAGCAAACAACAGTTGACCAAAGTACAGTTTTTCAATAGCACGCCCATTGTGCTCTACAGGGAATTAAGCAAAAATACCACCGAAGTGGTTTCCGGCGAAGTAAAAATCGTGGATGGGAAGCAAGTTGAAGAGATCGTGATCGCCCCCAGGACTCCCGGAGTGATAGTAAGCAGTAGCAGTGAACGAATGGGCATCAGTTTTGAAAAAGGGGCGGACCGTTATTTGGTTTTTGGCCTCAACAAACATAAATCCGGCGCTTATACAGTTCTGGCCCGAGATTGGAACAACAATATTGGTTATGTGGATTACGACGGGCGTGAGTATAGTATCTCTGCTCAAAGCGCCGCCACCTTCCTGATGATCAATATGCAGAAGCTAAAGAACCTAAACGTAAAAAGCAGGACCGCCAAAGGTCGTACCGTGGGGGAACTGTAAGGGTAATTGGTGTATGATAAAGGCGGCCAGTGGTCGCCTTTATTTATTCTACAATGGATTCACAAATGTAGTCCGGAATTATTCCTGTTGACGAAACCAACATATCCACGCTATCTTCGGTAGTATTTCCCGTAAGCACCAAAGCAGTACTAAGACCAAATTTATTACCACCGAGGATATCCGTATGCAGGGTATCACCTACCATAAGAATATCCTGTTTTGAAAGCGTATGTTGCTCCAATATCTGACTGTAGGCGTACATAAACATTTGGGAATCAGGTTTACCAAAATGAATGAATTTTCTGTTGAGAATATTTTCTACCAGCTTAGCCAATCCCCCGGTGCCTACTGCTACATCACCGTCGGAAAGAGGATAAAGCTTGTCGGAGTTCGCCACCACTACCGGAATATTTTTCATTCTTAAAAGGTTGATGGTTTTATTAATGTCGGTGTTCCAGTCAAATCCCTCATCGTCCAGGAATACAAATCCGGAAATTTCCCCACAATTTTCCAGATCTACGTCCCGGATGGAAATGGACTCTCTTCCACTTTGCAATATATATTCTGCAGCATTCGCTGTTCCTAGATAGGCAATTTTTCCTTTCAGTCTTTTATCTTCGATAAAATGCCTGGCCAAAGTGCCTGAAGTGATAATCTCATCAGCAGTTAAACCAGCCAACCCCAGTTCATTGAAAAGATCCACTTGCTGTTGCCGGCTTCTGCTGGCGTCATTAGTAAGAATGCGAAAAACTATACCGGCAGTCCTCAGATAGTCAATGGTTTCCGCCACTCCTGAAAGCAACCCCTCGTGATTTTTCAGTACTCCGTAAGAATCCAGAAATACCGCTTTGTAGTTTTTGGTCAATTCTAAAAAAGATGTTCTTTGCATACTCAGATATTTAGAGCTTTAAGTACGGTATCCACGGGGAACGACTCCACCGAGGGCAGGTAGGTTTCATAGGCTTCCTTTTGCAACTTGGTAGCAAAGATCTCATGAAAGAAATAGCGTCCATCTTTGATCACATAGTTTAGAATAAAAAAGCGATAGGCTTCCGGTAAAAACCTCACTTCGGATTCTGTTAGTGGGTTCACATTATGATACGATTGTAAAAATGATAAAAATCGATCTTCCCACAAAGTACTGATATTATAACTGAACACCGTACGATCCCCCACATGGGAAACTACTCTGCTAAAGAAATAAAAATCCAGCATACGGCTACTCATTCGGAACCAATCGTAATCCCAGCGTGAAAAGAGCTGTAATTTATCAGTGACCGAAAAATTACCAATATTCCAATCTACGAATACCGGTATACGGGGAAGATTGTCAATGCCGACTTTCTGGGTTTGAAATTTAAATGCCTCGCAGTGCTGTTCAATGGCATCTTCATGAGTGCGATGTTCGTACTTTCCAATATCCGTGTGAATTAATTCCAGCAGGTGATCGATATCAGTCTTCAGGGTTTTGGAACTGGGAGGCAATGTATTGCGGATAGCGTGGCAAGCTTTATGAAAACGAGCAAACTCCTCTCCCAAGGTTTTTATTTGTTGGGGTTCCAGGCGCCGTGGCAGTTTACGGCGTATTTCAATAGGTCTGTAAAAAACCACCCAGGCGTCGATAATACTGTGTTGGTAACGGTACACATAAAGATGGTCCCCTTTCATCAAAGATCTTGAAAGCAAATTCTCGTAGGGACTGGGAAGGTTATTTGAAAGACTGTTGATAATGGAATGATCTTCCACAAAATGTTCGTAATAACCGAAATAGGTGAGCTTAGCTATTACCGATTGGTGTCCTTCAAACTTGATCTGGTAGACGTGATTGGTAGACACATGAGCACTGATATCCTTCACATCCTTAATAACGCGACTCTGGTCATAACTTTCCCAAGCTTCGCGTACTATGGCAATAAAATCAATGTGAGGCATTCAGCAGATCCTTAATTATCTGCTAAGATAAAAATTGTTGGCAATTATGGATTGATGCCTAGGGTTTATTCAGCCAAATAGAAGTCTTAAGACCGTAAGTGTTTAACTTTACCTTTTCTGCACCGATATCGCCCAG
>JAOTYN010000004.1 GCA_029861825.1 Cyclobacteriaceae bacterium | reverse complement strand
TTCGGTCAGTTTCAATTTTTCTGGGAAAAAGAAAAAAAACTGGCTAGAGGCATCCTAAAGCTCCTAAGGATCCGATCTTGATGGACGTTGGTTGATCAGTTGACTATTTTTTCAGGGGCACCCCCCCACCCACCCATATTTAAATTACAGTAGGAAGGTGTCATTAGTTGGGATTTCACCTCCCCAGATGCAAAAGAGCGTCCCCGCGATTAACCACCGGATTGTTATTGAGCCCGATCACGTGTCCGGACATAGGAGCTTTAAGCCAGGTTTTGAATTCAGCGAATGGGTCTGTGAGGAATCCTAGCTCCTGGCCTTCTGCCACAGTCTGACCGTTTTTAACCCTGGAATGGAAGAGCCCGGCATTTTTGGCCCTTACCCATTTTCTTTGGCGTATCACCACGTTTGCTTCTTTTTTAGCTGGCGCTTTTTTTGTCATTTCCAATTGGGCCATTAGCTTTTGTACCCCCAAGACCCCAAGTTTTACGGCAAAAGCATCGAAGCGCAGAGATTCCCCGCCTTCATAGACTAGGATGTTCTTTCCACGGGCATGGGCGGAATGTCGTAAGGACTTCGGTATTAAAGGGGCGTCAATGGTAAATGGGGCGTTGAACGCCTGTGCCAGCATTTGATTCTTTTGGTCATTCAACACACACCTTACCTGTGGATAATTAGAGCGGCTGGCACCTCCGGTGTGAAAGTCAATGCCAATATCGACTGCCGGAAGTACCTCATTCATCAAATGATAGGCCACACGGCTGGCTAGTGAACCTCGTTTCGAACCAGGAAATGAGCGGTTTACATCTTTGCCGTCAGGTACTGCCCGGGAGAAATTTAAGAAGCCATATATATTGATTATGGGTATGCAGACCACAGTGCCTTTTACAGGGTCAAAGCAGCGCTTATCCAAAACCGTACGCAGGATCTCGATCCCATTTATTTCATCTCCGTGTAATCCAGCCATTAGTAGTAGGGTAGGGCCGTCATGTGGAGCCCTGCGTACGAAAATGGGAATATCAATTTTGGTGCGGGAGGGGAGTCTCGCAATGTCGAGACTTAGTTGGTTAAAGGTGTCCTTTCCTAAGGTTTTTCCGGCAATCTTCATAGGCTAAGCATCAGCAACGGTGTTTTTCTTTCCCGCGTTCCGCTCCAAATACTGAATGATCTTGGCAGCTATATCGGAACCGGTAGCGGCTTCGATCCCTTCCAGTCCCGGTGAAGAATTAACCTCAATTATTAGAGGACCCCGGTTGGATTGCAACATGTCCACACCGGCTACTCCCAGTCCCATGCACTCTGCTGCTTTTATGGCCGCTGTTTTTTCTTCGGTTGACAAGTTGATGATCTCGGCAGTACCTCCCCGATGCAGATTGGACCGGAACTCCCCGTCCTTGGCTTGTCTTTTCATGGAGCCCACCACTTCGCCGTCCACCACCAAAGCGCGAATATCAGCCCCTTGGGCTTCCGAGATAAATTCCTGTACGATAATACGGGCTTTTAATCCATTAAACGCTTCGATAACTGAAGCAGCGGCTTTTTTGTTTTCCACTAACACTACACCTAATCCCTGAGTTCCTTCCAGCAATTTCACTACCAGTGGGACACCGCCTACGGCATCGATGATCTCATCGATTTCCCGGCTGTAGTTGGTAAATACAGTCTTAGGGAGTCCCAGATCAGCTCGGGCCAATATCTGCAAACTTCTTAGCTTATCCCGTGATCTTAGAAGTGCTTGGCTTTGAACAGCCGTGAAAATATGACGCATCTCAAATTGTCGTATTACGGCCGATCCATAGAATGTCACTGAAGCCCCTATGCGGGGGATTACTGCATCCGTGTCGTCCAATGCTCTCCCTTGATAATGCACGCTGGGATTTTGTTCCTCTGTGATAAGGTTGCATTTCAGGTGATCCACTACCTCTACCTGATGCCCTCTGGCCTGTGCAGACTCTACCAGTCTACGGGTAGAATACAGGTGGGTGCTGGTAGACAGGATGACTATTTTCATGATTCTTTTTTCTTTTTCCGGGTCTTGCGTCGATACGAAAGGTTGGACTTGGCCACATCTACCACAAATTTTCGGTATAAAAATTTCTTACCCAAGAGTATGGGGTATGTCAAATTCCCCCGATAACTCAGGGAGAATTCGGTGTGGTACTCCACTTCGAATATCACTACCGTGGTTTTAATGATATATCTTTTCTCACTGTCTCCAAAGGAATTTTTTATACTGCGTTGCTTGAATTGGTCGAAGTAAAAACTGCGATTGTTGTAATCAGGGTGGGAGGGATCTAGTAAGATAAAGTGCAATACCCTTTTGCCTTTCCGTTTGATGATCTCTATATGATGACAGTGTATGGAACTACTGTCGGCCCCGGTATCGATCTTGGCATCGATATTATCCAACTTCATTTCCGGGAGATCTATCTTATCGTTATGACCTATAGTGGTGTGTAATAAAGCCTTAGGCATATTGGGGTATTCTTAAAATAACCGTAATATAAACAATTAGCCGGCTGGTGCACGGTTCATGCGTTTGATAAATCGTTCGATTGTCAACCCCTGCACCAATAAAGAGATAAGAACTACTACATAAGTGACCGCCACGATCAGTTCTTTTTCCCCTGAAGCCGGCAGCGATAAGGCCAGGGCGATAGAAATTCCTCCCCGCAGCCCTCCCCAGGTCATAATGGGTAAGGCATTAGGTGCAAAGGTCTTTTGAAAGCCCAATAAGTAGGAGGGGACGGCCAGCGAAAAATACCGCACTGCCAGTACCACCATGGCAGCAATCAAACCTATGATCAAATAGTTAAGGTTGAAGGAAATCAAAACCAGTTCCAACCCGATCAGCACGAATAGAATGGCGTTCAATACCTCGTCGGTGATCTCCCAAAATTTGGTTACGTAATCCAGAGTGATTTCCGACATAGCCGTCTCTTTGGCATGATTGCCGATCCACAGTCCAGCCACCACCATGGCCAAGGGACCTGAAAAATGAAGAAAGCTAGCCAGGCTATAGCCACCGGTAACCAATGCCAGTGATATGAAGACTTCCGTTTGATAGTGGTCCAGGGCCTTCATGAGTTTCCAGCCCAGGTAACCAATGATAAGACCCATCCCGATCCCCCCTAAGATCTCCAAAGCCAGCAATTTGCCGATTTCGTAACCGCTGACATTATCCAGGCCCTGGTTGGCAATTTGAAAAATAGTAAGGAACAGTACCACTCCCACACCATCGTTGAACAAGGATTCTCCGGTAATCTTTACCTCCAGGGATTTGGGTACCTTGGCCTTCTTAAGCAAACTCAATACGGCTATCGGGTCTGTGGGAGAGATCAATGCTCCGAAAAGCAGGCAATAGATATAATCCATAGAGATGCTGAATGCCTGCAAGGTGTAGTAGATAATGGTACCGGTTATAAAAGTGGATAACAATACCCCAATGGTGGCAAAACTAATAATGGGCCAGCGGTCTTTGGCTAGCCGGTCCAGGTCCGTATGCATGGCCCCGGCAAACAGTAAAAAACTCAGAAGGATCTCCAGCAGAAATTCGGAGAAGTCGATGGTGGCGATCTCTTGCGTGATGTAGTTTGAAACTGCCGGGGATACCCAATGCATAAGCTGGATCACAATGGAGATCACCAGTCCCGCAAGCATCAAGCTTAAACTGGTAGGTAATCTGAAGGTTTTCTGATTAATAAAGGAAAAAACGGCAGAGAGTACCAGAATCGCCGCAAAGAAATGAAACAGATCCAATCCCATAGAGCTTTTAAGTCATTCCTGCAAAATAAGGATTAATCATCATTTGGCAAGCCGTGTAGACTGTTGAACATCCTTGATATCTTTTGGCTAGATAGATTTGTACATAAATTTCAACCCCCTAAGTTCTTTTTTAAAATGGATGTACTTGAGTTTATCGGCCCGTTGGAACACGAAACCCATTTTTTGGTAAAACCGAAAACCGCCTGGGTTGGAGTCCAATACACAGAGAAATAAGGCCTTTTTCCCCTTTTGAGCCAATATTTCCACCAGTCTCTCCAGGGATATTTTACCCAAACCCTGGCCTTTGTGTTCCGGTAAGATGTACATTTTCTCCAGTTCGCTGGTAGTGCCCCTATCAAAACCTTCAAAAGGGGCTTCATAGTTGACCTTGAGAAACCCTACCGGTTTATGCTGGAGACATATAAAGAAATATCCAATTCTCGGATCCTCCAGATCTTGGTTCATACGCTCCATGCTGAATTGTTCTTCCAGATATAGTTCTAATCCGGGCCCTTCCCAGTGATCTCCGAAATAGATGGGGTAAATGCTGGTACAGATATTCTGTAACAGCTGTAAATCTCCTGGTAGACATTTTTTCAAAGATACCATCTCTGCCATGTCTGAATTAAGAAAAATTTAGGACCTTACCGTATGGTATTTTCGGATAATATCATTCCGAGGCAGTCCCCAATACTAATCATCTATCGATATCACAATCGAACCAAGCCGTTGTTCTGTCTCCACTCGGTGATGGGCCTCTGGGGCCTGATCCATGGTATAGATTTTGTCTACTACGGCTCGGATTTGTCCCGCTTCTATCATTTCCTTCAAGGCCAGCAATTCTTCTTCAGTTTCCCGCGCAAAGGCAAAGATCACGTTTTTGTCAGTGAATTTACTGGTCCATGAGGATCGCAACATATCGGACAAGCGGGGATTCCCCAGTAAATAGCGTCCTTCAGGTTCCAGCAAACCCATGCATCCCTTATAGGAACTGCTGGCCACCATATCCAGGATTACATTATATTTTTCAGGCAGTTGGGCGATATCCTGTTGTTGATAGTTGACAAAATGGTCAGCCCCTGTAGCACGCAGCATTTCTTCTTTTATGCCGCTGTCCACAGCCGTTACTTCCGCTCCCATAAACTTAGCGATCTGCACACCAAAGATTCCGATGCTGCCACCGGCCCCGTTGACCAGCACCTTCTCCCCGGGTTTTATGTCAGCCCTTCTCATAAAATGAAGGGCGTTCAATCCACCTAAGGGCACAGCCGCTGCTTCTTCAAAACTCATGTTTGAAGGTTTGGTAACCATGGTATAACGTTCAGGCAGACACATATACTCTCCGTAAGCGCCCAGGCGCAGTCCTCCGCATCCGAAGATCTGTTCCCCTAACTGGTACCTGGTCACTTCTTTACCTTTAGCTACGACTTCACCCGCAAAATAGCTGCCCAGAACCGGCCTTTTAGGCTTGAAGACCCCTAAAGCTATACGCAGAGGCAGCCAAAACCAGTTTACGGGAAATTTAAAAGCTCGCATCTCACAGTCCGATTTAGTGACCTCCACGGCCTTTAATTTGATTAACACTTCTTTGTCTTTTGGAACGGGCTTATCAATCTCTTTAAGTTTAAGTACCTCCGGGGGACCGTATTGGGTATAGACTATAGCTTTCATTGCTTGGTGATGGGTTTAGGCAGGTTAACAAATTGCAACCATAAATAAGCGGTATCAAGTGTAAAACAGAATCCTGTTGCTCAATGACTAACACTCAAGGCAAAGAGCCTCGCTTAGACTAGATCCAATTTAACCTTTTCAGAGTAGACCCCGGAATAAATCCGGGGATTTGACCACGGGAGGGGAACGAATCCAGAGATTTCGTTGGCTACCCTTAACGAAAACTCCCAACCTCAGAGATCACCGCAACTCAGACATAAGTCTGGTGCTTTGCGGGGTCTACTTTATTAGTAAGGTAGGACTCTTCATAAATTCTGGAACCAAGTAAGATTCCAGCAGACCCCGGAATAAGTCCGGGGATTTGACCGCGGGAGTGGAACGAATCCAGAGATTTCGTCGGCTACCCCTAACGAAAACCCCCAACCTCAGAGATCCCCACACCCCAGACAAGTCTGGTGCTTTGCGGGGTCTACTTTATTAGTAAGGTAGGACTCTTCATAAATTCTGGAACCAATCCAGAGATTTCGTCGGCTACCCCTAACGAAAACTCCCAACCTCAGAGATCCCCGCACCTTAGACAAAGTCTGGGGCTTTACGGGGTCTACTTTATGAGTAAGGTGGGACTCCTGATAAATTCCAGAATTAAGTAGGATTCCAGTATACCTTGTTATAAATCCGGGGATAATGTAAAGAGGTCATGCTGGTAACTTTGATCAGGAACTGAACTAATAAAGTTCTTCCGGCTTGATCACCTCTTCCGACAACAGTTCCTTCAATACGATTTCAGTCATATCACTTTTAAAATTGAACTCATGGCGGATGTCCATCACATAGGCCTTCAAGCGCATTTTCAGGTAGGAGCGCCTTTCTTTAACTTCATTGAAGAACAATACGGTAATGGGCTTATTGAGGTAAATGTATTTTGAAACCTGGGCAGCCTCAAGGGCTATCTTGCGCACTATGTCGGTATCGATGGTGATAGGTAAATAGATCTCCGCAACTACCTGACAATTGGGTTCTCCGGAATTGGCATTGGAAACTGATTGATTCATGATCTCGGCATTGGGCACACTCACTAAAGAGTCATCAGGTGTGATCACACGGGTTGACCTCAGGCCAATTTCTACTACTTCGCCATAGTATTTACCCACTTCGATTTTATCTCCAACTTTGAACGGACGGTCAAACACGATCATTAAACCTCCAAAGATATTCTTTAGGATGTCCTGGGCGGCAAATCCAATAGCAATCCCCACGGAGGCCATTACGGCAAAAACGGTTTGCAACGGTGGATTGATAATACCTCCGATCACTGCATAGATCCCGAAAATCCATCCCATAATGCGGATTATGGGGATCAACCCTTTCACCGTAATCCGATACTTGGCACTACGTTCTGCGATAAGGTTAAGCAGGTTGCTGAGAATTTTTATGATGAAATAGGTCAGCAGCAAAAATATGAAGGACCATATTATTTTACCCACTGAGATGGTGCGCAAAATTGAGGTAGGGTCCAGCTCTTTTTCGGACTGCTCCTGTGCGGCGATGGGTTCATTGAAGATACCCTGACTCTTAGAGGTATCGGTAGCTACCACCACAGTATCGGTATGATAGATGTATACGGTATCCGAACTGGTGATATGGATGTTCAAGGTAGAATCGGTTCGATGAGTACTATCGACCGATGCCTGCCCCAGTATATTGCAGGGGAAAACTACTACCATGAAATACAAGTATGCCAATGCTTTCATCAGTGCAGGAAATTTTTTGATTTCAATAAATTGACCACTTGACGGTACAGCAGGGGATTTATAAAATACCGCTCCTCTTTTCGGATGATGATGCCATCCTCGTACAAAAGAATCAGTACCAACTTACTTTTATCCTCCGCCTGTTGAAATATCCGGGCGTGATCTCCTATGCTGATGCCATCGTGCAACAGCAGCACGTGCAGGGTGAACAGTTTTTCACTACTTAAATTGGAAAGAAATGAAAAGTCCATGTCCTTTAGTGAACCTATGGTTATGGTATCGTCCTCCACTTTTAAGGTGGACCGCAGCCAAAATATTAGGGCGACCGTAATGTTGCTGTGAGCCAGTTTGTTCAGCCCGGAAAAATATTCTTTCTGCAGATACTGCTGACGTTGATCTTCTGTCATTTTCTGGTACTTGCTGCTTTTGCGATCGTACTTACTAGGTTTGAAAAAGGTATTATAACCACTTACCCGGTGCCGTCTCAAGACCACGTTGGTGACCTGCTCGTCTTTTAAGGGCTCCATATGGATATTATAAGCGAAGAAGTCCTCTATTTTGGAGGTTTTATTGAGATAGTGGTAAGCGTGGAGGTTAACCGTAGTAAGCCAAAAAATATTTTGGTTGGTCCGTGAAATGAGTTCGTAGAACATCCTTAAGCAGTCGAAGCCGTTGACCTTACGCAAATAAAAATGCTGCAGATTTTCCAGTACCATGATCCGCTTACTGTTGATACTATTTAGATAATCCACCAATTGATCCAGGCTTTCAAAGGGCTCGGTGTCGAAAAGGTCCTGGAAGTACCCTAGAAAATCGGCCGGCTGATAGATCTGTATGTGAGAATTGGTCCTTACAATATGGTGGCGACTCTTCAGCTGGTCTAGGAAAAAATTTGTTAAAGTAGTGGTTCCGCTACCCGCTTCCCCGATTAAGGCGGTGGCTCCGTAATGACCTTTCTCCCAGCTCTGATAGGCCTTTAGCAATTTTTGAGTTTCCTGCGATCGTAGTTCATAAAAGTTTGGGTTTTCCAAAGGAGTGATCTCAAACAGCCTCTGATACACAAAGGGCAACTGGTCTATAGCGGCATCAGTCTCGGACAGGAAACTGGACACTTCGGCGGTGAGAGCTTGAGAGCTTCCGGCAATGCCGTAGCGCTTGGTAGTTTCCAGATAGTACCTATTGATCATCAACCAACGACGCTTGGCCAGGGAGATCAATCGAGGCAGAAATCCTTTTAAGTAATCCAGAACTTGGTTCTTCAGGGCCTTGGTTTTCTCTACCGCTTTAGCTTTAGCGATGCGGACCTTTATATCAAATACTGTTTCTACTTCGTTAAGCGCATGAATGCTCTCGTTAAAATTCAAAACACCTTCCTTGATCTTCAGGTTAGTGTCTTTATTGAGATGGTGCAGGGCCTCGCTGATGTCTTGAAGTCTGCTTGCCGCCCGTTCCATGCCTTCTAAAGCCAGGGTCTTTGGATCTTTGTCTTCTTCTGGCTCCTCTTCCATGGCGGCCAGCGCAGTGGCCAAATTGAAATCACATATCTCGGCTATCTCAGAAAGTTGTTGCTGGGTGTGTTCCAGGTTATGTACCAGTTCACTTTTGAGGATCTTGATATCTTTAAGTAGGTTGGGCAAGGCTTCAAATGCAATAAGCTCCCGGGGTGAGATTTGATCGATCTCTGAGGATTGGATGCCCCTTTCATAGGTAATGTCTTTTACCATTGATCGGGTATTGGATAGCTCGGATACTTGATTTTTGATCTTTACTTCCAGGTTGTCGATAAGGGCCGGGATATTTTGATCAAATATTAGTTTGGTAGCAGCTGGTATACTTTGTTTTAGTGATTTAGCAATATCATACCTAACCTCCTTGATCACTTTGGCCAGGCATTGTCCGTCTTCCGCCTGATCTAATCGTCCTTTTTGAGTGCCAACAAAATCGGATATTTCCGACAAGGCTCCCTCAATTTTGTCGCTTACTTTAAGATCCAGCTTTTGAGCCGTATAGAAATACTGTTCAAGACAAGCATAACGCAGCTGGTAAAGCTCCTGATCTAGGTTGTAGTGATCGCTCAGCACAGCGATGGTGTTATTCCAACCCTTTCGGGTCTTTGAATAGCTTTTCTCAGTTGCTTTTTGAAACCGCTCTAGCCTGGCAACGCTGAAGGCTTTCTCTGGTAAATCTAAGGTACCCACCAGTTGGTGATGCTTGAGATAGGTTTCCGAAACCAAGTTGAAGGTATGAGATAATCTGGCAGGCAGTAAGTTTTGTTTCTCCCGGATCTCGTGCAGCATCTGAGTTATCTGATCATCAAAATCAAAAGACGGTGCTTTAACTTTATGGTCGGGATCTCCTAAGTTCAGGTGTTCGAAATCCTGATCGAGCTTAGATTCCAGCTTCCAAAGTTCATGTGATGAGAGAGCCACCGTCCGGTACACTGAACCGAATGTTTTCTGCATTTCCTGAAACAGTACATCCCTGTAAAACCAGTTGACCATGTTCTTTTGAGGGATTAATCTTTTCCAAGGCCTCATAGGCTGGGGCGGCTTCTTCCTGAGCCTGCGCCACCAATTTGAAATTCTTTGAGGAACATGATCTAAACGCAACAAGATCCTTTTAATGGCTTTACCCAGGCGCAAGAAGAATCGATCTCCGGGTGAGGTTACAAAGTGGGAGGTGCTTTGCACTCCCATATAGGTCTCAGGAAGCTGTTCGGTGATACCTCCAAGCGCTTCAAAATAATCACTAAAGTCATCCTTCAGTGATCTATCGGTTTCTACTGAGGAATATTGGTTGACGGACTGGGTTATGGCATCTTTAAAAGTCTTCATTTCACGAACCAGCTCCAAGACCCCCATAGGTTTCTTCCCACTATGGGTGCGCTCTTGGTATTGGAGAAGGCTCTTCTTCACCTCCTCAATTAGCTGTACATGACCTTCAAGTCGCTGGTGCAAGCCAGGGGTAATATGGGCTTGGGCCGACTCCTGGAGTTGGTCTCTAAGGGTTGAAGAATTTAGGTCCATAACACTGGAATACAGTTCATTATCCTGTATGCAGTCAAATTTATGGGTACCTAAAAGGTTTTACTATTTAGAATGAGTGCAAATGGTACATTTATGAGTTCGTCACCAAAATCCGAATTTAGTCGTTTAAAGATTCTGTTGAGGGGTTACCCTCAGGTCTTTCAGGATGGGAAATTGGCTTTGCAATCTCGTCCAGCGGAGTTACCTGGTGACCTTCTAAAGCAGGTTGTTCTTCTGTGGATATGGCTAAATCCTCTTCTTGTGCCAGATCGCGCTTATTTTTGATCAAACCATACATCATAATCAGGCTGCTGCAAATGATCACCAGCAGTAGTATGGCAGGACTGAAATCCGCGATTTGGTACTGTGTAGGGATACTGTAAAACAGCAAAATTGTGATCAAACCTCTGGGAGCAATGTATAATCCGGGATTGAGTTGAGACTTGGCCATAGTTCGCAAAGCCACGAACCGCAGCAAATACATGATTATTAAAGCCAGTATGGCGATCAAGAAAATGGAAACTTGATTGAAACCATCCAAGGTGATGGACATCCCAAACACAATAAAGAAGAAAGTTCTGATCAGAAAGGAGCTTTCGAAAGTGATCAGCTTTATTTCTTTTAATAAATTATTGTAAGGTCCCGGTAGTACATATTTCTTAAAAATACCTTTGAAAAAGATGTCTTTGTTGTTGAGCATTAACCCGAAAGCCAAAACGAAAATCAGTGATGAAAGGTGAAATAGCTTACCGGTAGCATATACTAATACCAGTACCGCTATAGGCAGGAATAATTTCACCTCACCGGTGACTTTTTGGATGAGAATGATCACCACATAGCTGAAAACGGCTGCTACAACTAAGGTCAGGCCGATATTCTTGGCAATATGCAAGGTCACAGCTCCTGCACCTTCCATGGTGGCGCTGTCAAGCAGAAAATAAAAGAACATGATCCCCAGTATGTCGGAAAATGCCGATTCGAAAACCAGGAATTCTTTTTGTTTACCCTGAAGATTGGATACGCTGGGGATTATTATGGCGCTGCTCATAATGGATAGGGGAATGGCATAAACCAAGGCTCCGAAGGGAGTTACATCGAAAAAGAAACGTATGATCATGGCAATACCAAAAGTGGTGAATACCAGTAGCACCAATGAAATGACCAGTGATTGTCCAATAAGCTTGCCTTTGTCGGCTTCCAGGTGCAGGTCCAAAGCAGCTTCCAGTACAATCATGATCAAACCCACAGTGCCTAATGTTTCCAACACCGGCTTTAACGCTTCCTGATCCAAAGGAATGAACAGGCTTAGGATAAAGCCGGTCACTATGAGCATCAGCACCGATGGCACATTGGTCTTTCGAGCCAGGGCGTTGTAGCCGTAAGACAGGATTATAATGATTGAGGCGCCGATTACAGCCCAGTATACGTTGAATTCTTGCATGTCAATTTCCTTTCCA
Source organism: Cyclobacteriaceae bacterium (assembly GCA_029861825.1). Classification (GTDB taxonomy): domain Bacteria; phylum Bacteroidota; class Bacteroidia; order Cytophagales; family Cyclobacteriaceae; genus JAJCYK01. Next base: position 14,748 of record JAOTYN010000004.1, on the reverse strand, counting down.
AAAATAGGGAGTTAGTAAAATTAGGACGGTAAACAGTTCCAAGCGTCCCAGCAGCATCAGAAACGAAAGAAACCATTTGCCTACAACGGGTAAGTGGCCAAAATTGTCAACAGGACCTACAGAACCCAGTCCCGGTCCGATATTGCCTAGGGAAGTGGCCACACTGCCCAGGGCGGTGGTAAAATCCACCCCGATCAGACCCATAACGAAGGCGCTTACCACATAAATGGTCAAGTAGATCATAATGAAAGCCAGCACATTATAAGTTATATCCTGACTTACTGCTTTCTTGTTTAGCCTCACCGGTATAATGGCAGCGGGGTGAATCTGTCTTTTCAGTTCCAGAAAGCCGTTCTTGATCAAAAGCAAGTGGCGTACGATCTTTACTCCACCGGCAGTAGACCCTGCGGAAGCACCCACAAACATCAACATAAAAAATACGATGGTAAGCGATGGCGTCCATGCGGTATAATCAGCCGATACATATCCAGTGGTGGTGACCAGAGCGGTTACCTGGAACAGAGCATCCCTGAAGGCTTTCTCAAACCCGCTGTCCGAAATTATGTAAATGCCTATCGAAACCAGTACACCCAGTATAAGTACACCAAGGGAATACACCCGGAACTCTTCATTGGCCCACACCTTTCGAAAATTCCCTTTAAATCCGAAATATGTGAGAGTGAAATTTGTGCCGGCAATAAACATAAAAGCGATAATGATGTACTGGATCAGGGGAGAGTCGTAATAAGCTATGCTGGCTTGCTTGGTAGAAAAGCCTCCGGTTGCCATGGTGGTCAAACTATGATTAATAGCGTCGAAGGTAGTCATCCCACTTATGTTTAGCAGTACGAATTCCAGTAAAGTAAGTCCTACATAAATGAACCATAAACGCTTAGCGGTCTCTGTTATTCTGGGCTGTAGCTTGTCAGGTTTTAGTCCAGGTGCTTCTGCCACGAATAACTGCATACCCCCAATACCTAAGATCGGCAAAATGGCCACCGCCAAAACGATTATGCCCATGCCTCCAATCCATTGAGTTAGACTGCGCCATATCAAGATGCCTTTGGGAAGAGATTCTATATCGTTCAATATACTAGCCCCGGTAGTGGTGTATCCGGAGATCGTTTCAAAAAAGGCGTTGGTAAAATTAGGTATAGAGCCGCTCAACAGATAAGGCAAGGTGCCAGTCAAAGACATGACCAGCCAGCCTAAAGTCACGATCAAATATCCCTCTCGCTTGCCTAGGGTATTGTTTTTGGACCGACGATTACTCAACCATAAGGACACGCCCACCGCTCCTGAGATTAGACTGGAGAATAACAGGGGGTATAAACCTCCTTCTTGATAATAGAGTGAAACGGGTATGCACAACAGCATGAAGATGCCATTGATCATGAGAAGAATGCCTAAAAGATTGGCTACTATATTCAGATTTAACCTCATACCTATACCCGGGGTGCAGGACTACTTAAAAAGCCTTTCCACCTTGGTAATGCACTCCGGCCTACTTAAAACCACCACCCGGTCTTTGGGTTTAAAGGTAAACTCCCCTTTAATGGTGTGCCCTTGTCCTTTACGGATCACGCCCCCAACGATAGCTGATTTAGGGAATTCAATGTCCTTGAGCTCTTGATGAATTATTCTGGAACTTTCCGTCACTTCGAACTCCAAAATTTCTGCATCAACACCGTGTATACTGGTAAGGTCCAGAACTTCACCTTGCCGGATATAGCGGAAAATAAAATTCGCTGCGATCAGTTTTTTGTTGATCATTGTATCTACCCCTACATTCTGGGATAGGTGGATGTAGTCGATATTTTCTACCAAAGCTATGGTCTTGGGTACCCCTTGATTCTTTGCCAAAAGACAGGAAATAATATTGGTCTCAGAATTACCGGTCACGGCAATAAAAGCATCCATTTTGGCAATTCCCTCGGATTTTAATAACTCCACGTCACTGCCCTCAGCATTAATGATCAGGGTTCCCGGAAGCTGATCGGCGAGCTCGAAGCATTTTTGCTTGTCTTTCTCGATCAATTTCACGTTGAATTTAATACTCAACTTCCGTGCGGTATGAAAACCTATTTTACTACCACCCAGTACCATAACATTTTTTATGGTGCGTCTTTCCCTGGAGGTGAGGTTCAGAACCTGTTCTATGCCATCGGGTTCTGCAATAAAATACGCGTGATCATTGGCTTTAATTACCGTATTTCCCCTGGGAATAAGCGTTTCATTGTTACGCAATACGGCTACCGTTATGTAATTGTTGTGGGGATTAAGATGGGCCAGATCCAATAGCTTTTTGTTCTGCAGGGGGCTGCCCTCATCAATGTGAATACCTACTAATGAAAGCAAACCATGGTCAAAATCGAAGGTATCGGTAATGGCGGTCTCTTTCAGGAGCCTTTTGATCTCTCGGGCCGCCAGTGATTCCGGAGAAATGAGTTCATCAATGCCCATCCTTTGTAAGGCGGTTTTCTCTTTTTTAAGCAAAAACTCGATGTTGCTGATACGGGCTACGGTCTTCTTAGCGCCTAATTGCTTGCCGATAATGGCAGTAGCCAGATTGGTTTCTTCGGAGGAGGTCAAAGCCAGCAGTAGATCAGCTTTGTTGACCTGCGCTTCTTCCAGTACACTAAAGTAGGTGGCATTTCCGTGGATTACCGCCACATCCATAGTGTTGGAAACCTGAGTAAGCTTGTCCTTGTCGTTATCGATTAGCAGGATATCCTGCTTTTCGTACGCCAACAGCTTGGCAAGGTGGTAACCAACTTCTCCGGCACCCGCAATGATGATTCTCATAGGTTTTTCAAAAAGCCCCGGAAATATAAGGAAAAACTAACCAAAAAATGCTTGGGATTAATACAAACCCCACGTCTGTAAGATGCGCTTAAGGCTTACCAATTTCCCCGGTGTCCGGAGCCTTCTTCATCATCTTCATCTTCACCCTGATCTTCAAATTCATCAATGTCGTCCAGTGGATCCGGCTCTTCCACGTAGTCTGACTCTTCTACTTGGGGTTCCTGGGTGGCCGGAATAGACAGGGCCCCGGTATCGTTGTAATACTGGGCCTCTACGTTTTTCATTAGAGTTTTAGTTTGAGCTATATGCTCATCAAGGGCAGTGATCTTATCCCTAAGAACAGGTATCTCTGCGGTTAACCGATCGATATTCTCCTGATTTTGCAGATTCTTTTTCTGCATGGAGGCCGTGCGGTTGGCATTGGTCTCTGTTTTCAGCTTTTCCTCATTTTTGGTGATCTGCTTGCGCATGTTATTGATGGACTTTTCGGACTTATCAATGCTCTTTTTGTGTCCATTGAGCACTTTTAGATCTTGCTCAATAATGTCGTTGTAGTATTCGGTATAGTGGTATCTCAGGTAATCCCGCACCAGTTGGCGCAACTGCTCCATGCCCTCGGGATGGTCCTGGGGATTGATCCAAATGTCGTAGCCCAGAAGAAAACTTAATGCCAATTTGGTATCGCTGCCTTCAGTAATGAAGGTTATGCGCAGATCGCCCCGCTTATCCGACACCCGATTGATACTGGCTTTTTCTACTATTAATTCCGTTTTGCCGCTGTTTTTGGCTTTTATGCCAAACTCTTGTTTAGTGAAATCCACAAAAGTTTCCTTGTAGAAACTCATGTCGTCATTGAGAACGGCAGTCCAGGAATCTACCACTACGTCGGTCACGGGAATTTTGGTATGAGTAGCGGTCAGGTCTTGGGAGTAGGCCAATTGTAAGGACCCCCAGAGCAAGAAAACAAACAGTACTTTTTTCATAGCCATAAAAATTTGGTTTGTATGGGTAGTAACCCCGACATCTATCACTAAATTAGCCAAATTTTGTGCCGAATACTTCAATACCTTCCAGAATTCGACTAAACAGACTGATTTACCTACCGGTATGGGGTATTTTGCGATAGAGTCCCATTTCTTGCAATTCTTTGATTATCAATGCTATTCGATGAGTTTGCTCTGAGTGGCGTTGACGAACAACACATTCCCCATTTCATAATAGCCATCGAAAACCGAAGCCCCTAGTTGTTTCAAGGCCTCACTACGAAAACCTACAATGGTAAGGTCAGCAGCCAAAGAGTTTCTATGGATCACTTCACGGTTGCGCACGTCTTGTTCATGGGTCAGCACCTCAATATTATGTGCTGAAATAGGCAACCGTCCGGTAATTATGAGATTATTAAGCATTTTCTTCTGTTCGGCTTTTTCCGATTCTGGAAAAATGGCAAAGATCTTAATCTGGGCTTTTCGCCAATCGGGATGACCCAGGATTATATATCCTAAGAGGATCATAAGGCTGGCATTATCAAAATCGCTGGCAGTAATCCAAATGTGTATTTCCTTGCGGTGTCCGAACCCCTTTTCAGATGTGGATAACACACAGGCATCGAACTCTGCGGATTTCACCAGCGTAAAGTTCTCTATTATATGCTTTAAGGTGTGCGGATCTTTTCGAGAATACTCAAACAGGAATAAGTTCACTTCCTGCCCACTAATGCTGGGCAATTGCAACGATTGGGCAATAGCGCTGGTATAGGAAGGACTGATCATGGTGTCCAGATAAACTCTGCTGCTTTTTTTTCGGGCCACTTGTATCATTGATTCCAAGTTCTTCTTTGCTTTTTGGTTGGACTCTTTAGAGAAATAGCCCAATTCAAAATGGATGTAGGTACCAAAGCCATACCGATGGGAAAGCCAGTGGATCAATTCAAAAGCGGCCGGGCGCTTAAAGAAGTCCTCTGAAATACAAATTGCCGAAGGCCGCCAATTGATCATTTCGGCCTTCTCGGATTTTTGAAGAAACACTTGTATTTGACGGGCCAATTGAAAGATCACCCCCTGGAAGATCTTGGCCATACCTTCCTTGGTATCGCGACTGTGAGTTATACCCAAATAGATGAGTCCCATGATCAACAAGGCTCCTAAGGCATATCCCGTATTCATTTTGAACATCAGATAAAAGCAGAGCAGTGCTCCCAAAAGGGAGATAAACCAACGAGACCGGAACAAGGGACGGTATGAGGGGTCTGCTGCAAAATGCTGAAAAAAGGAAATCGTACAAAGGGCACCATAGGTGACCATAAAAAACATGGAGATGATCTGCGCTACAAAGTTTACGTCACCAATACTTATAAAGAATAGACCAATAAGGCTGGTTATCAAGGTAGCATTGATAGGCTCTTGTCGTTTGGAATGGTTATGGGCCAGCCACCGGTTCAAAGTTTTAAAGGGCATGATCTTGTCGGCCGCCAGAGCTTGTAAGGTACGAGGGGCTACCAGAAAAGACCCTAAGGCAGAAGAGATAGTAGCCGCTGCCAAACCAATGGGAATTATGGGTCCCCAAAGGGAGACTTTGGACATAACTAACTGATCGGTCAGCAGATCCTCACCACTGGCCGATGTCGCCAGTTTATAGGCGATTAAAACGTATACAATCATGCCTATTAAGGTGGCGCCCAGGGTTCCCCATGGAATGGATTTGCTGGGATCCTTTAAATCGCCCGACAGCCCCACGCCGGCGGTCATCCCTGTAAATCCGGGAAAAACTATAGCAAACACTAAAAAGAACTGGTCGCGATTTTGAAATTTGTTCAAAAGACCCTGGGAAGGTTCCAGGTGTTGGTAATCCGACCCTCCGGCGAAAAACAACACCAGGGAGAGGCCCAGGGTTATGACCACTGCATAAAGCACTTTTATACCTAAACTGGCTCCTTTGTTGATCATGATCCAGGACAGCAATATAAAAGCCGGTAGACTTATAAAACGGCTGTTTATTACCAGGCCCCACTCCGACTGGATCCAACTGGTTATAGGGGAGAAGGCCTCAGCAAAAGCGATCACGTAGAAAGCGATACTAATGGCCTGTGAGAAGTATAGGGCCACCCCAATAGCTGCCCCAATATTGATACCGTAAGAACGGCTGATGATGTAGTATTCTCCACCACCTTCCACTTTCTGGTTGGTAGCGATCTCGGCGATGGCCATAGCTGTGGGTATGGTGACCATATGCCCGATCAAAATAATGATCATGGTGCCGATAAACCCTAAACTACCTACCGCATAACCGAACCTTAAGAACATGATAGCCCCCAGGATGGTGGAAACGGCCGTCAGAAACACCGGAAGGGTGCCAAAATTTGCCTTCTGATGGTTAAGGTCATTCATAAATTTTAACTTGGGGTAGTTTGTAAGTATAGCAAATTTTGAGAGGATTAGTTGGCTAAAACTATGAATGAAGCCCTTCAAAGCCTAAATTGGCCACAGACGGGCAATGCGATCGGTCAGCGTAATTGGTGATCCAGATCATATGGGTCCAGCTAAAAGCCCTTTAATTTCAAGGTAATTAATTATATCGGGGTGATTTATTCCAGATTACGCAAATTCTTTTTTGCAGCAGGGTTATTGCTCATATCATTGGTGGTGGGTGTTACGGGATTTATTATAATTGAAGACTATAAATTCCTGGACAGTGTTTACATGACCCTTATTACCATGTCGACCGTGGGCTTTCATGAGGTTCACCCGCTAGGGGAAGATGGGAAGATTTTCGTAGTATTTTACATAATGTTCAATATTGGGGTCTTGGCTTATGTAGTGTCTATTGTCACCACCTATGTATTTGAAGGAGAACTGAACAAGATTTATAAACACATAATGTTTGACTGGCAAGTGAAAAAAATTAAAAACCATGTTATTGTATGCGGCTACGGCAGGAATGGATCACGCGCTTGCCGCGAGCTGCAAAAAATGAAGACCCCAGTAATCGTTATTGAAAAGAATACGAGTTCGTTGGAAAGCAGCAGTGACGATCTGCCGGCTATTCACGGGGACGCCACCTTGGATGAAAACCTGATTAAAGCCGGGATCGAAAGAGCCAAGGCGCTTATTACCTCTTTGCCTCATGATGCGGACAATGTTTTTATCACCATGAGCGCCAAGGAGCACAATCCCGATATTATGGTCATCGCCCGGGCCTCGGACGATAAATCGGAACAGAAGTTACATCGCGCCGGAGCCGACAGGGTAGTGATGCCGGACATTTTAGGTGGAATCCATATGGCCAGCCTGATCACCAAACCCTACGTGATTGAATTTCTGGAAATACTCAATGGGGTAGGGGATTCGGACCTACGGCTGGAGGAATTCAGCTTTTCTCAATTAAAGCCAGACTATCAAAATAAGTCTATTAGAGAGCTGGATATTCGCAAAAATACCGGTGCTACTGTAGTGGGCATTAAAGATGATGAACGGGGATTTTTGTTTGGGCCAAATGTGGACACCGTTATCGGTTCCGATGACATATTAATTATACTGGGGTCGGATACCAGCCTAGATAAATTCAAACATTATTGCCTCTGACGTTATTGCTTGAAACCAATTCCCTGCCCCCGGTAGCCGTGCTCTTCCATATTGCGAGCTGAATTAGAGACTTTCTTTTTTAGCTTTTCCTTGAACTCCTCCAGGCGACTGGCTACTTCCGGTTGATGAGTTCCCAATATCTGGGCCGCCAGGATCCCTGAATTGCGAGCTCCATCCAAGGCCACAGTGGCAACCGGTACCCCTGCAGGCATTTGTAAAATGGAAAGAACAGAGTCCCAGCCATCGATGGAATTACGGGACTTGATCGGTACCCCGATTACCGGCAAAGTGGTGAGTGACGCCACCATTCCCGGCAAATGAGCCGCACCTCCGGCCGCAGCAATAATGACTTTTATACCTTGCTCTCTGGCCTCTTTGGCAAACTTAAACATGCGCTCGGGTGTACGATGGGCCGACACTACGGTTAGGGAGAAGGGTATGCGCAACTCTTCCAAGACCTTAGCGGCTTCTTCCATTACTTTCAGGTCGGACTGGCTGCCCATGATAATTGCTATTTCCGCAGGTTTCATGATAGGATCTTTAGGTTCGATTTAATAAAGTTAACTCGCTCATGCAGTTGGTCTATATGGGCACCCGTAACCGTAACATGGCCCATTTTTCTGAAGGGCTTGGTGACCTTCTTACCATATAAATGGATATGGGCTCCCGGCAGGGCCATCACTTCTTCCAAGCCTTGGTATTTTGCGGGCCCGGTATAGCCGGCGGCACCCAAAAGGTTCACCATGGCCGCTGCAGTGTAGCTGCGGGTACTGCCAAGAGGCAAGTTAAGAATTGCCCGTAAATGTTGCTCGTATTGTGAGGTTTCATTGGCCTCAATAGTATGATGCCCGCTGTTATGCGGTCGGGGTGCGATCTCGTTGACCATTACCGATCCATCTTGGTCGACAAACATTTCCACGGCCAATAGTCCGATCATATCAAGATCCACAATTACTCTTTCCGCCAATTCTTGAGCTTGTTGATCTTGTTGTGTAGTGATGCTGGCCGGAGCAAATAAATACTCCACCAGGTTTTGCTGAGGATGGAAGGAGAGTTCCACCGTAGGAAAATGGACCACCTCTCCATTTTTGTTTCGGGCTACGATCACCGAGATTTCTTTTTGGAAGTTGATTTGTCGTTCCAATAACCCTGCTCCCTGTGGTGCCCCTTGGAAATCCTCCGGTCCCTCAATACGATGAACACCACGTCCATCATATCCGGCTCTACCCAGTTTATAAAAAGCAGGCAGCATATGGGCATGTTGCTCCGACCATTGTGGGTGCTCCATAAGTACGTATTCGGCGGTGGGTATACCCTGCTCTTGGTAAAAGGACTTTTGCAACCGCTTGTCTTGGATCAACTCAATAACTTGAGGTTGAGGGAATACCGGCTTACCTTCACTTTCCAGTTTACGCAGCGCTTTGGTATTAACATTTTCTATTTCAATAGTGACCAGGTCGCACTTACGTCCAAATTCCAGCACCGCTTGGTAGTCCGTTAGAGAACCCTGGACAAAATTATGGGCCAATGCCTGACAGGGTGCCGAAGCATCAGGGTCTAAAACGGAGATTTCCAGGTTGAGGTCAATGGCGGATTGTATCAACATTCGACCCAGCTGTCCTCCTCCCAGTATTCCGATATGGGATGGTCTAGTATTCAATATTTCTCAAACGTAAGAGAACCCGAAGTAAGCACATTTTTTATTTTCCATCAAGGCCTTTATGCGGCGGATCGGCCTTTTCCAGGGCTATGCCCATTTGGGCCATAAGCTGACTGGCATTAAAGCTGTTGCAAACTCCTGGAGTTAGTAAATAATCAAACACTAATTCTCCGTTCAACAGCTTGCTGTTAAAACTATAATTCTGTATGCCGCCCAATTCTTCGGACAAAGAACCCAGTGAAAGATCGTGCGTGGAAACCAATCCGAAAGAGCTGCTTTCGCTGAGTTGTCGAATAAGCGCTGAGGCCCCCAAGTGGCGATCATGAGAGTTGGTCCCTTTTAAAACCTCATCCAGCAACACCATAGTAGGCACCCCAGATTCCAGTGAAACGATAAGCTGATTGAGCCTTCTTAGTTCCGCATAAAAAGAAGAGGCATGTTCTTCCAGCGAATCAGTGGTGCGCATGGAGGTGAAAATTTCAAATTCACCTATGGTCATTTCGGTAGCGCAACAATTTCCACCCATGAAAGCCAATACGGCGTTTGTACCAATAGTTCGGAGAAAAGTGCTCTTACCGGACATGTTGGACCCGGTTAAAATGGTAATACTACCCCTCTCCGACAGAGAAAAGTCATTGGCCACCCGTTCCTTATATAAAATAAGTGGATGTCCCAGCAGATGGGCCTGGAATACAAAGGGCTTGTCGGTTATTTTCGGAGTGGTCCAATGCGGATTGGCATAACTGGTCAGGGCCAGGCTTGCCAAAAACTCATAATTGCCAATGGCCTGAAACCATAGGGCCACAAAAGAGCGGTATTTGGATTTCCACCGAGCTGCTTGAATGAGCCAAACCAGATCCAGTAACAATATGATATTAAACAACCAGTAAAATGCGTTTCTGCGGATCTCAATTCTATTCAGGATTCCTTGTAATTGTCCAATAACCTTGGAGGCCGTAAAACGCTGTTGCGAGAAGGGTTGAGCTATCTGCGTCAACAGGGGTGACTGAAACTGCCGCCCCTCCAATTTGCTGATCATGGACTTATATGATGAGAGGATCTTGATACTGCCATGGGTGCTTTGGTAAGTATCTTCCGCGGTGTGGCGAGTAGAATACAAGATGCCTCCATTAATCAGCAGTACTAAAAACAACCACATGAATGCCAGTTTACCCATAAAGAAAGCTACGGTCACCACCAGGCTAATTGCGGGCACCACCAGTAGAGCCGGCAGATACCACCTGGGGATTTTAGGATGGCCATCTTTGGCCAGCCATTCCAGAAGGGCGCCAGGGTTCTGGCCATCCGATTTGTACATCAATCCGGCACCTAAAAAATGTTGCAGCCAATCGGGGTCATTGGATAATTCGGCGACAGCGGCTTGACGTTCTTCAATCACCTCCTTAGAAACACGGCTTAGCAAGGCCTTCACCAAAGCCTGCCGGCCATCAGGGGTTACCGTACGATTTATAAGCTGGTAAAGCGAATGCCTGCCGAATAGGTCCAGGTCATGGCTATAGGCATGTCGTGTCTCTAAAAACTCTGCCCCATCAGGTAAATCAGACAGTTTTAACTGCAATCTTTTTAATTCCCGGGCATTCATTTCCCCCAGTATTTGATAAAGGAGCATTTTCCGGCGTATACGATTGTGATATTTAACCAGCGTACCGAACACTATGGGAAACCAAATGAAATTGACCATCAACAAGGTCATGTTCCTAATGCTAATAGCCAAAATAAGCACCACCACAAAGAGTAGAAAGGCGGAGATCCTTAACCATGAAAAATTCCCGGAACTAGGTTGAAGCTTTTGTCGCAGATCCAGGTAGTGTGCTTTTTTTTCCGTAAACCAGCCTTGCATTGTTTTTTTCACTAACGCAAGTTACAACAGTTTGGATGTGAATAACAGCAATAAACGCCTTACATTCCATATATTTCAGCCCCCGGATAAAAAGTGCCCCAGGAAAACCAAAAGCCAATGAAAGACTGTGTGGGGACTAATTTTTGCCCAGCGCGGGGACCGCTCAGTGCTACTCCAAAAATGTCCCACAGGTTTCCCTCATTGTCTGAAAGCACCGCAGGCAGCTGGTTCTGTACAGGCGTAAAGTCCAAGATGCTTCCATCGGGGAGCGCCTTTTTGAAAGAGTTCACCAGGTTGCGTTGCTGGTCACCTATTATTATTAGCTCCGTACCCTGGAAGGAGTCTTCGATCAAGGTGGTTTCATTCTCAAATTCCGACAGTGGATAAACCTTAGCATGTCCGTTGATGATAAGGCCATGAACCCGTTGCTTGCGGGGTAATCGGGAATCGTCAATTTCAATAGGGAAGATCAAAAAAGGATCAATGCGGTAATCAGCACCATTATCATCGAAATAAGGGTACAACCCATAGGGCCGGCCCAATCCGGTATTATCGGAAACTACCATGGTGGAAGGAAACATCTCCTTCCAGGTGCCCCAGGTAGTCTCAACCACTTGGTAGGTACTGATCTGGTCTCCAAGAAAATTTCCGTTAATGCAATCTAATCGCATTTGAGACCAGTTACTGTCTGTAAGCCTGTCGTAGGGAATCAAATTGGTGTTGTACAACAATCCCGATACACCAAAGGTGGTGATCTGTCCATCGAGCAATCTGTTCCAGCCTATGGCGGTTCCTGTCAAGGGACAGTAGGTGATGGCCACTGACTGACTTCCAAGGTCGTCGTTGATTATTTCATGCCAGTCCAGAATTTTATGGGGATAAGCCCGGAAGTCGTCTCCCACCCTATAACCCACCACCAAGTCCTCGTCCTGAAGATAGGTGGCGTTGGAAGGCTCTATTAAGCCGGGGTTTACTAAAGCTATGATCCCGTCCTTGCCCACTCCTCCGTCCAGTACCTGGTTAGTAGGCACCAGCCAATTGTTCTGGTTGCCACCTCCCGGTATGGTGGTGCCGATGTCGCTGGAGTCACTACATGACAGTGCTGTTAATATGATGATGAGGTAAGTAGCTCTTTTCATATTATTGTTTCTTTAATTGTTGTATATCCAATGATTGCGCTCCTAATACCAGATAAAAGCCGGTATTGATGCGATATGTCGGAGTAAGTTGGGTGCCGGTGATGTTGGCATACAAGGGAAGCTCTACCCCTAGGTTGAAGGCCAGTTTACTGTTAATGCTGAAGCCCAGAACCGGATTTATGAAAACCCATTCCCCGCCGGTGTTGGGCAATTCATTACCCCCGACCTGGTCTTCCCAAGCTCGTCGGTACCGAAAAGAGAGTGAGGGGTCCCACAGCATTTTGCCTACCACCACTCGATCACCAACTCCAAAGATCCCCTGAAATTCACTGCCAAAGCGATATGACTGATCCAGTCGAAAGTTTTCATTGGTGCCGGTATATCGGTAGGTAGAGGTAAACGTGTAGCTCATACTTTTACGCGATTGCAAGTTGTGTGAAAAATATCCCCAGATCACACCATCCCAAGCCCCACTTCCCGGTTGCAGGTCGGCACCTAACAAGATCCCGTTCCTGGTAACGTCCGAAGCCCCTATGGGAATCTTTGGCCCCACTCCAATGGTCAGAACATCGGTTGCGCTACTGATCAAGTTATATTTAAGCAGCAGCACGCCATCGCCTATGCCACTGGTGCTCTGATTTTGGTCGGGCAGCCCGGGGTTCTGTATACGACGCTCCTGACGAACAAATGACAGAAAGAGATCTGCTGAGAATCGTTTGGAAAAAGTGTATCCCAATTCCAGCAGGATGGAATGAGTTAGACGCTGCCGGTCCCGTTCGTCAAGTGTTTCGGTGCCATTTTTTAAAGTCCTCAGTACGTTCAGGTCGTAGCTTAAAGATACCTGCCAGGTGTCCGTATCACTGGCAGGAAGTCCCAAATTACCGGACAACGGCACTCCTCCGGAACAACAAGTTTGACCAAAAACATTGGTACTCATCACCTGAAGCATGAATACAGCCAGAAGTATGATCTTATAAAAAGAGTGTTTTAGCATGCCATATGAGAACAGCGATTCCCCCTGAATAATTTGTCCACAGAATGACAAATGCAGGAATAATCCGCACTATTTACTGAGTAAAATAAACGCGTTTTACCCGATCGCTAACCTGGGTTAATATCTCGTAGGGGATGGTTCCGATATCATCAGCAATTTGATCTATGGTGCGGTCCCGGTTGAATATAACAACCTCCTCACCTACTTCAGCTTCGATTCCCGAAATGTCGATCATGGTCATATCCATACAGACGTTGCCTACCACCGGGGCCAATTTCTCCCCTACCAGAACCTTTCCCACGCCATTGCTATTCCTGCGATTATAGCCATCGGCATAACCAATGGCAATGGTGGCCATAGTCATATCGGACTGTGCCTGGCCGGCTCGGCCATATCCTATAGTTTCGCCTTTCTTGAGATGCTTGATTTGGCTGATGGTAGTTTTTAGCGTACTGATGTTTTGCAAACCCAGCGATTTTGGCCCCACCCCATAAAGACCCACTCCCAGTCGTACCATGTCCATGGTATACTCTGGGTAATGGACAATGCCTGAAGAATTAAGCAGATGCTTTAATGGCTTAATATTTAGTCTGGTCTGCAGTTGTTCTACGGCACTAATAAAAGTAGCTGCTTGGTTCCGGGTAAACTCTGTCTGATTGGGATCGTCGGACGCCGCCAGGTGCGAAAAGATGCTGGCTACCTCCAAAGGGTAAGCTTGGAATTGATTTATAAAATCCTCCAATTGGCACAGTTCAAAACCCAATCGATGCATACCGGTATCAATTTTCAAATGAATGGGCATAGCGCTGTTTTCTTGTTGACAAAATCGCTGGTAGGCTGCGAACAGCTCCCAACTATAGATTTCAGGCTCCAATTGATGTTCCAGAAGTTGATCGAAGGTTTCGGGGGCGGGGTTCATCACCATGATCGGCAGCTCAATCCCATCCCTGCGTAAAGCAATGCCTTCATCAGCATAGGCCACTCCCAGATAATCCACCCCCTGATATTGCAACAGATGCGCGACTTCCTGACTGCCGCTGCCATAGGCAAAGGCCTTGACCATGACCATGATCTTGGTTGCGGAAGGCAGCATTTGCCGGTAATGGTTCAAATTATAGGTAAGGGCATTCAAATCGATCTCCAGTACGGTACCGTGCAGTTTTTCCTGCAGTTGATTTACAATGCGTTCGAATGCAAATTCCCGGGCACCTTTTATCAGTATCAATTCGTCATGAAACTCTGGACGGGTATTTAGGAAATCCCCGGTATCAATGTAAAATTGATGATGATCCGGAAACAGGGCTTTCGACTTGCTAAGCCCTTTACCGATCCCGTAAAAGTTACGGATCCCTTTAGATTGGATAAGTGCCGCTACTTTGCCATACAATTCTTCATCCGATTCTGCCGATTGCTGGATGTCGGACAAAATCAACGTTTTTGATTTGGCTTGTGGTTGCTGGTTCATAAACTCCAGGGCAATCTCCAACCCTGCTAGGTCATTGTTGTAGGTGTCATCAATAAGATAGCAGGAATGCACCCCTTTCTTTAATGAAAGACGATGAGGAACACTTTCCAGGTTCAATACCCGGCTGCGGATCTCCTCAGGTGAATAATCCAAGTACAGCAACAGCGTCAAACAATGCATCAGATTTTCTAATGAGGCAGGATCGCTAAAGGGCACCTTAACTTCACCCCTTAGCCCCCGGTATTGC
>JAOTYN010000211.1 GCA_029861825.1 Cyclobacteriaceae bacterium | reverse complement strand
GTAACACTCTCCACATTATAAGCAAAAGCCGTGACCATGGAACTGGTAGCCCTCAAAATATCCACTACCACCACAATCTTATCTTGGATCTGGTGGAGCGGCAACAGTTGTGGCGATAAACAAGTGGTGAGCTGGGTCATACTAGTGGCAGTTTCTTAACAGTGGCCTGGTGAGGCTTACTTCTGATATTGATAAAAATACTATTCTCTACACTCGCATGTTCCTTGGTTACGTACCCTAAACCTATACCCTTGGACAAACTAGGGGACTGGCTGCCGGAGGTTACTTTGCCGATAATAGACCCTTCCTGATCCATGATCTCGTATCCATGTCGGGGGATGCCTCGATCATCCATGACAAAACCTACCAGTTTCCTGGTTATGCCGGTTTCTTTTTGCCTGGCCAGAATTTCACTTCCTATAAACTCTTTGTTGAATTTAGTTATCCATCCTAACCCGGCCTCCAGGGGAGATGTACTGTCATCGATATCGTTACCGTATAAACAGTATCCTTTTTCCAATCGCAAAGTGTCACGGGCCCCCAATCCGATAGGTTTAATCCCATGAGGCTCTCCAGAGATCATGATTTGGTCCCAAACTTCTTGGGCCTGATGTGCGGGAAGATAAAGTTCAAATCCCCCCGACCCTGTATATCCGGTGGCAGATATTATTACATTGGGCACTCCCGCCAAATGACCGACTTGAAATCGATAAAATTTGATGGAAGAAAGATCTACTTCCGTAAGATTTTGCAGGGCCTGGATGGCCAAAGGGCCCTGCACCGCAAATAGGCAGGTGTCGTCAGAAATATTCTGTAGATGAGTCCCGTATTGGTTGTGCGTACTGATCCAGTTCCAGTCTTTTTCAATATTAGAGGCGTTTACCACCAGCATATATTTTTCATGGTCCAAGCGGTAGACCAGCAGGTCGTCTACAATTCCCCCTTGATCGTTGGGCAAACAGTTGTATTGGGCTTGGCCAACCTCTATTTTGCTCACATCATTGGAGCATAAGAATTGCAGGTGATTCAGCACTTGTGGCCCGGACAGTACAAACTCACCCATATGTGAGACATCAAATATGCCTACGCTTTTTCGTACGGTCAAATGTTCCTCTACTCCGGAAGTATAGCGCACAGGCATATTATAACCAGCAAAGGGCATCATCTTGGCACCTAAGGCTTTGTGAGTTTCGTCAAGTGCTGTGTTTTTAAGTTCCATTTCGTGGGTTTTGCTACAAATTTAGTATCCAATTTAACAATAGTAGTTTATTTCCATTAGAACAATTCCAATTGAGCAGGAAGTAACTGGAAGGACCTCCGATGGAAAGGTGTTACTCCAAAATATTCAATTGCCTGACGGTGGGCTCTGGTTGGATATCCAACATTGGTATTCCAGTGATACTCCGGGTGGCGCCCTGCCAGATTCTCCATAAGCTCGTCGCGATGTGTCTTGGCCAACACAGATGCGGCCGCTATAGAGAAATACTTGCTGTCACCCTTTACAATACACCGGTGGGGGATATTTTGATATTTGTTGAAGCGATTACCGTCGATCAAGAGTTGTTCCGGTTGCCGGTTAAGTCCATCGATTGCCCTGTGCATAGCCAGGAAAGAAGCGTTAAGTATGTTGATCTGATCGATCTCAAGTTGAGTGGCTAGAGCTACCGACCAGGATAAGGCGTTTTGCTCGATTTCCAAACGCAGTTCTTGACGTTGCTTCTTGGTAAGCAGCTTGGAGTCTGTGAGTAGTTTGTGACGATAATCTTGTGGAAGAATTACCGCCGCAGCCATTACCGGTCCGGCCAAACAGCCCCGGCCGGCTTCGTCACACCCGGCTTCCAAGGTAGCTTTGGAGTAATATGCTTTTAGCATGGTGCAAGATATTCAGAAGAACCTAATCAGTCAATGACTAAAAACTTTCATGGATAGTTGCGTAAGTTTGCGCATGGAGTACCGATCAAACCCTTGGGAAGTTAAAAGTTTTGAAGACCTCTACGACAATGACTGGATTACCCTACGCGAGGATCAAGTGATTAATCCGGGTGGTAAGCAAGGGGTTTATGGCAAGGTATTATTCAAGAACCGGGCAGTGGCCATTATTCCGCTGGACCAGGAACAACACACCTGGATTGTGGGCCAATACCGTCATACTCTAAGTGAGTACAGTTGGGAGATTCCCATGGGGGGTGTACCCTTTGAGGAGGATCTAATGAATGGGGCCAAACGGGAATTGCGGGAAGAGACCGGTCTGGTTGCAGAAGTATGGGATCAAATACTCAAGGTACACACTTCTAATTGTGTTACAGACGAAGTGGGATATTGTTTCCTGGCCCAAGGGCTCACCCAAGGTCCTACTAATTTCGATGAGACAGAGGATTTGGAAATCAAACGCGTTCCTTTTGATACCGCCCTGGAAATGGTCATGGAGGGGCAAATTACCGACGCCATTAGTGTAGCTGGAATCCTAAAATTGGCTAGATTGCAGCGCCTTTGACACACTATGCTTTCCGCAACTTATCAAGAACATTACCGCAAAAATTTCATGCTGGCTTACCCCGTAATGCTGAGTCAGTTGGGTCAAGTATTAGTGGGAGTTGCAGACAGTTTAATGGTGGGCCGACTGGGTGCCGAGCCACTGGCAGCTGCTTCACTGGGCAATGTTATCTTTTACATGATCATGGTATTTGGGCTGGGAGTATCCTACGCGCTAACACCTTTGATCGCCGCTGCCGATGGAGAAAATAACCAATCCAAGATCATAGGAATCTTCCGTAACGGGCTTATGGTCAATACCATTTTGGGGATGATCCTGGCACTGGGTGTTTTCCTCTGTACGCCTGTGCTATACCACATGGATCAGCCTCCGGAGGTAGTGGATCTGTCCATTCCCTATTTGAGGATCATCACCGTTTCCATGGTCCCCTTTATGTTGTTTCAATCGTTTCGGCAGTTTGCTGAAGGCTTGGGCAACACCAAGAAAGCCATGTTTATAACGGTCTCCGCTAATGCCCTAAATATTATTTTAAACTATATGCTCATCTATGGAAAGATGGGGTTTCCGGCATTGGGTTTGAACGGAGCGGGCTGGGCTACTCTGATCTCGCGGGTAATTATGGCGGTGGCAATGGGACTATTTGTATACCGGGCCAGAAGATTTCATTTCTACCAGGCAGCCTTTAAAACCACAAAATACTCCTGGGAAGTAATGAAACGGATCCTTAGGGTGGGGGTACCTACGGGGATGCAGTTCATATTTGAGGTTAGCGCCTTTGGGGTCACTGCCATAATGATGGGGTGGCTGGGTACTAAGCCCCTGGCAGCGCACCAGATTGCTATCAATCTGGCCTCTATTAGTTATATGATGGCTACCGGAATAGCTTCAGCGGCCTCAATTAGGGTGGGTAATCAACTAGGTCAAAAACGATATCAGAGTATGCGAGAAGTGGGCTACACCTCCTTTATTATGGTCGCCCTATTTATGGGAATTGCTGCTTTGATCTTTATTCTGTTCAGGAATTATTTCCCTATGCTCTATGTGGATGACCCGGAGGTGATCGCTATTGCGGGTAGTTTGTTGGTGGTGGCGGCGCTCTTCCAGATCTCCGATGGGGTACAAGTGGTAGGAATGGGGGCGCTCAGAGGAATGGAAGACGTACGTATACCTGCCTTAATTGCTGTAACCTCTTATTGGTTACTGGGCTTACCAAGCGGATATCTGCTGGGATTTGGTTTGGGAATGGGAGCACAGGGAGTATGGCTGGGATTATTGATTGGTCTCAGCGTAGCTGCCGTTTTACTATATTGGAGATTTGGCAGCACAACCAAACGTATCATGAATCTCATTTAATTTATGAATAATGTTAAATTAGGGCCATGAAGAAAGTGCTAAGATGGATCTATTCCCGATACTGCTTAGCTGTTTTCGCTCTGATTTTCCTAGCATTAACACCACTTTTTCTGATATTTATTCAGAAGCCCTCTTGGAAACAATACGCGCTTACCTTGAATCGTTGGTGGGCCGTATGGTTCTTTGCTATATCCCGTATTCCAGTTAAGCAGGTGTACCATCAACCGATTACGGGGGACGACCCGTTGATTTTCTGCGCAAATCACACCTCATTTCTGGATATCCCATTGATCGGCTTAAATCCCAATCGCTTTGTATTTGTTGGTAAGAGTTCAATTGGCAAAGTACCCCTGTTTGGGTATATCTATCGCAAGATTCATATTACCGTCGATCGCAACAAGCTTCGCAGCAAATACCAAACGTTGCATAGTGCCGGCGAGGAGATCGATCAGGGCCGTAGCTTGGTAATGTTCCCCGAAGGAGGCACCGCCAAAAATCCTCCAAAACTCAGCGCATTTAAGGATGGTCCTTTTAGGATAGCCATTGAAAAACAAATTCCTATCGTTCCTGTAACTATTCCCTATAATTGGATAATTTTACCTAGTCATCCTAGTTTAATGGTGAATAGAAGAAAGGCATTGATTGTATATCACCAGCCGGTGCCAACCCAAGGCCTTGATCTGAACGACGTTGAAGCCCTTAAGGCAAAGGTTGTGATGATTATTAATAAAGAAATCCAAAAATTTCACCCACATGGACATAAATGAACAAACTTTACACAAGATTGCGCATTTAGCCCGTTTATACATTGATGAAGATCACAAAGAGGAGATCCTCAATGACCTGAATGACATGATCCATTGGGTTGAAAAACTTCACGAAGTAGATACAGAAGGGGTGGAACCCCTTACCAATATGTCGCAGGAGGTGAACTCCTGGCGTGAAGATGATGTTCAGGCCCACATTAGCCGTGAGCAGGCCTTAAAAAATGCACCTCACAGCGATAGTAAGTTCTTTAAGGTACCTAAGTTTCTGAAATAGACCCTTCATGGACAACTTGTTTTTTTGGAAATCCTGGCCCTCTCCTCAAAAGCAAATCTATCAGATCTTTCTCCTGCTGCTGGCCGCCTCCTTGATATACTATTTGGCGGGTTACTTCTGGAGTTCCAAATTGGTGATCCAATGGGAAACCATCAGCCAGATAAAAGCAGTGCCATTAGTGCTTGAACATTTTAGCTTCGGAGGTATTCCGTTAGGTATTTCAGCCGATTTTTATGCCATTACCCAGGTCTTTGAAGGCAGCGATTTGCAATTATCCACCTGGCCTGCTCACTTGCTGCTGATTGCTATTGCTCTAAGCTTGGTGATGGGTTTAAGTATTAGCACCGACCTGTCTCGCTTTTGGTTTCTAGTCAGTCAGATCGTATTTATTTTTGTTCTGGTGGGATTTAAGCTGGAGCAGCTGTTGCTTTTCGATCGCACCGATAAGTTAGCCCTTATACTGGCCTTTGTGCTCTATCTGCCTGCGGGTTACTATTTTCATATCACGAAGTCAGTAGGTCTGCTTTCCCGCATCCTGTGGTACTTCTTGATTACCTTGATATTCGGGACCGGCATCTACTTTTTCAGCGGAGTATCAACCCCATTCCTCTATTTGGTTAGTTACGGCATCACCGTACCCATTGCCATTACCGTCATATTCATATTGTTTACCGCTCATGAGATAATTTATGGGTTCCTGTACCTGATTACCCGGTCCAATACCCCACAAAGCACCAATAGTTTTATTCATTTCTTTGCGTTATCTATCATTTACCTGGGCAATGTCTTATTGCTATACTTAAAGAACTCTCGACGTATTGATTGGGATTTTTACTATCTGGATGCCTATTGGATCGTAATAGCCACCGGTTTGATCGGCATCTGGGGATTAAAACAGAGACAAGAGCTTTACCGCAACATCGTCAATTTTGAACCACAGGCAGCTATGGGCTATCTGGGGTTAGCGGTAGTAAGTTTCAGCACCATAGGGTATTTCTTCGCCACCGCTAATGACTCTACCGTTGAGGCCTTCGAAGATGCTATAGTGTTCGGACAACTCTGCGTGGGATTTGTATTCTTGATCTACATTCTGTTTAATTTCCGCAGTGTGCTTATTGAGAACCTCAAGGTCTACAAAGTAGTATACAAGCCCCAAAAGATGCCCTTTTTTTCCATGAGGATCGGTGGGCTTATAGGAGTATTGGGTTTGTTCTTGCTGGCCAATCAATATCCTTTAGATCAAGCAATAAACGGTTATTATAATGGTATAGGGGATCTGCATCGCGCCGATGGCAAAGATTTTCTGGCTAGAGAGTATTATAAAATGGCGGCTATCTATGCCAGTACCAATCACCGGTCCAACTATGCCATTGCCGGAATGGCTTTAAAAGAACGGAAGAACAGCGAAGCCCTGCATTACTTTAAGCAGTCTTTGCTAAAACAGCCCACCCCTTATGCCTATGTCAATACCGCCAATCTCTATCAAGCTCAAGGCAGCTTCTTCCAAGCATTATTTACCCTGAAGCAGGGCCTCAAAGATTTTCCGAATAACGGATATATTCAGAACAATCTGGCCATGCTATACGCACAAACCGCCATCCTGGATTCGGCCCACTATTTCTTACGATTAAATGCATCCAAACGGCCAGTGGCCAGCGTGACTAAAACCAATCAACTGGCCCTGTTGATGCGCTCCTCACAATCGGTACCGTTGGACTCGCTTTTTCAAAACTTAAGCTCCCCCAAGCCGGAGGAAATGAGCAACATGCTGTTGTACGCCAGTAAATCTCAGTATACACCCGTGGTATCTTACACGCCACCACAGGATTCCATTCTGAATCCCCTGGAATTTAGTTGGTGGTATAATCACACTTTGAATCAGCGTCCACGTGATAGCAGTCACCTAGCTTTTCTAAACCGCACTGCCCAGGTGGCTGAAAATGCCTACTATCGCACCGATTTATTATTCGCAAAAGCCATTACCCAATACTATTCCGGTGATGTGGCAGCGGCTTTCGAACAGATGAATAACCTACAACTCTCCAATAATGGAAAGTCGGGATATTACAACCATATATTGGGCCTTTGGTGTTTACAGCAAAATACTCCGCGCCTGGCTCAGGAATACTTCCAACGCAGCATGGAGGGTCAATATATTCCTTCTATTTGGCTTCAGGCCATAACACAATTAAGCTTGGGGGATAGTGTCCAAGCACGCAGACTGTGGAACAGCTACCAACCAGCAGAAACGCCAGAGTCCCTGTTACCTCATGATCAGTTGAGGCTTTTGTTCCCGCTCGATAGCTTGCCATTAGAAGCCTCAGGTGAACGGCAGTTTCTGAAGTTGCAATTTAGGGCTGACGCTCCGGTATCGGCTACCCTTAAGGCGCTCTTAAATTTAAAGGATCCCAAAGTGGTTGATAAGGCCTTGTACTGGTGGTTG
>JAOTYN010000003.1 GCA_029861825.1 Cyclobacteriaceae bacterium | reverse complement strand
AACGGTGGTCAAGATGGACACCGGTATACGCCAGTTCATCATTTTTCGGGCTATCAGATAGGCTCCTCCCAGCAGTATGACCACGGCACTGGTCTCTCCAGCCGATCCGCTGATAACTCCCAAAGCCAGGTCGTAGGTGGCAGTGGTCACCTGGTCAAATTTGAAAGCGGCCAGTGGAGTGGCACCCGAGATCCCATCGTAAGTTGGAGACATAAACGGTGCACTAAGCACCGATTTAGTGGCAGTCGAAAAGCGATAATCACCAAACGCCGGAAACCAAGTGGTAATAGCCACCGGAAAAGCCGCTTGCAGCACGGCACGTCCCACTAATGCGGGGTTGAACACATTATATCCCAGCCCTCCGAAGATGAACTTGCCTAAGGCGATGGCCACCACTCCTCCCAAAAATGTCATCCATAAGGGAAAGATTGGCGGCAGGGTAAGCCCCAGCAGCAAGCCGGTGATCACCGCCGACCAGTCCGATACCGTACTTTCTTTTTGGGAGATTCTGCATAGCACATATTCGGTGAGTACACAGGATATCACCGCAGTCAGTAGTACCAGTAGAGCATTCAGTCCAAAAACGAATACTGCAAAAAATGCTACCGGCAGCAAGGCCCACACCACATTACGCATAATAACCTCAGTGCTCAGGCCCTTGGCTATATGGGGTGAAGTGCTGATATGTAAAGTCTTGCTGATCATACTAAGCAGTTTGTTCTGCGGCTCGCCGTTTTCTAACTATTGATTTAGACAACCTGAAATATTGTACCAAAGGAATATGAGAGGGGCATACATAAGAGCAAGCCCCGCACTCAAAACAATCCATCAAATTGTAACTTTCTGCCATCTGGTCATAGGCCTCAAATTTGGCCATTATGCCTAACCGTGAAGGGTTGAGGAACAAGGGACAGGCATCCACACAAGCACCGCATTTGATGCAGGGGTAGACTTTGGATGGCCTTTGAATATCTTGATTGGTAAATACCAGTATTCCGGAAGTGCCTTTGACAATGGATATATCCAGATTGGACACTGCCACTCCCATCATGGGGCCACCCATATACACTTCACTGAGCTCTCCGGTTATGCCAACCTGGTCCAATACGTAGCGTAGAGGCGTGCCAATAGGTATTAGGTAATTACCTTTTTTCTTTACTCCAGGACCTGTAATGGTGATCACACGCTCCTGAATACCCCGGCCTGTAGGCAGCAACCGGCCGATTTCCGCAGTGGTTGCTACATTGACTACTACCGCCCCCACCTCAATAGGCAATCCCCCTGAAGGAACTTCCCGGCCCAGTAATGCCGTGATCAGCATTTTCTCGGATCCCATGGGGTACTTTACCGGGACCACTTGTACTGTCAGTGGCAAATCTTTAGGTATATGTGCTTTTAGATGATCTGCTGCATCTTGCTTATTGGCCTCAACGCCGATGATCACCCTCTCGGCACCGGTGGCTTTCAACAAATAGCGAATACCCATAAAAATATCCGGAGCTTGCTCCAGCATCACCCGATGGTCGGTAGTAAGGAAGGGCTCGCATTCAATACCGTTAATAATCAGCACCTGACATTGCTTGCCTTGGGGAATCTTCAATTTTACATGTGTGGGAAATGCCGCTCCACCCAAGCCCACGATGCCGGCATCCTGGATTCCCTGCAGGATATCATCCGTGCTGGCACTATCCAGTTCAACAGGGACCCCCATTTGCACCTCTTGAGTAGAAGAAGGAAAGGCTTCCAAAAAGATACCCGTAGCCATTTTGCCGGATATGGTGGGTACATTTGCGATCTTCCTTATCACTCCCGATATCGGTGCATGTACCGGGACTGATACATAGCCATCGGCTTGTGCCAATACTTGTCCTCGAAGGACCTCCTCTCCTTCTCTGACCACCATGCTGGAGGGATTACCAATGTGCTGGACCATAGGCAGAATGATCAGCGGTGCAAAAGGAAATTGCCGAATGGGAAGCCCGTTAGTTTCGCTCTTATGCTCCGGCGGATGAATGCCGTGTCGAAAGGTTTTGGATGCTAAATTTAACACGGCTTAGTTGTATTTTTCACCCCTGCCAATCCATTTATCAGTGTCCTTGGCGGAACGGTCTGCTGGTAACCCTGGGTGTATGACCCGGGCGGGACACTTTTCGGCGGCCTTCACCAGATCCTGGTAAGGCCCTCCTTCAGGATCTTTGATATAGGCTTTCTTATCCTGGTTATAGGCGAAGATGCTGGGATTAAGTTTGATACACTCATCGCAGGAGGTACATTCCTCGGTCTCTAGCCAAGGTGCCATGTACCCATCAGTTGATCCGTTAGCTTCCGCTAAGGGTGCTTGCGAAATGTCCGCAATCTGCTCCAGGTCAGGCAGCGGGGCGTTTTCTTCTCCCAAAAGGTTCATTAATCCCTGGGTGATCTTACCCACCACTTCTGAGCGTATCTTGGCTTCTATGTCTTCCTTTTCTTCTGGTTCTGTTTCAATTCCCGCCAGTCCTCGCAGCAGGAGCCAGAAATCACGCCGTTCTTCACAGGATTCCACGATTTTCTTGGCCACCAGCACCCGGTTCAAGCGCTGCTTGCGGTCCACCGCCCAAATGAAGGGAAACTTGCCTTCCCTTTCATCCTGATCCATTTCCAGAAAATCTGCTAGCGCCACCATGTTTTCGTTCCAAGTGTCTCGAGGGGCTTGTCGAAAATGTTTTCTGAATCTGGCTTCGGTCAAAGCGAACTCCGCAAAGGTCATGGCCAGTTCCATGGATTTTTCACGACCGTTTTCCAGGTATTTAAGCTGATAGGTGGGCCAGGTTTTATCAATATCAGGATTTCCTCCCAGATCAAAGGCTTCATCAGCTGTTACCCCCTGATCCGGATTGTACTTGAAGATAGGATAGGCCCGTGACTCCAATGCAAGCTTGGCTTGATGTACGCCTAAGTCGTCGCCTACGCCATGTTCTGGTTGACAAGTAGTATAAAGATTAAATAGGGCGGGACGTTTGGCCATCAGCCCGTCGATGAATCCTTCGATCATTTGGCTGGTATTGGCCAATGTGGCCTGCAGCACATAGGTGTTGCGGTGGGCCATGGCAATCAAACCGATCTCTTTGCGGGGCTCGGACTTGCCTTTCCATACTTTGCCGTATTGAGCCATATCGGAGATTTGTCCCACAAATCCGGAGGTACAGGCCTGACCTCCGGTGTTGGAATATACCTGGGTGTCTACCACGATGACTTTTATAGGCTTACCGGAAGCCATCATACGCGAAAGGTTTTGAAAACCGATATCGTACATAGCCCCATCCCCTCCTAAGGCCACCACAGGAGGGCACAGTAACCACTCCTGGTCACTAAACTGTTCCCAGTTGAAATAAGTTAGAAATTCATCGTGCTCGCTGAGATTGTAGTTGCCCGCTAATTCCATCTCCGCTCTTCTAACGGCTTTGAACCCTTCAGCCATCTTGGCCATATGTCCCTCAAATACTCCCATGGCCATTGAAGTTGAGTCCTGGAACAAGTGATTGGCCCAGGGAAAAGGATACGGATTGTAGGGCCAGGTACTGCCCCAAACCGAAGTACAACCGGTGGCATTACACATGCCCATGGAAGCACGGCCCTTTCCGGTGGTCCCAGTCTGGTACTTCCATTTTAACTGCTTCAGTTTAGCCAGCAATTGGGTTACTTCTCTCAACCAATCTTGATCTATGGGCTCACCGCCTTTTTCAGATTCCAGTTTGCCGGCAATTCCGGAAACCGTCAGGTCCTGGTCCTGCATTTCCTCTACGATCCTGGACATGGCATCGGCATCACTGACATTGACCGTACCCATAAGCTTGAGCTGAATATGCTGTTCCAGTTTTTCCGTAAGCTCATCCAGATAGGCCATATGTTTCTTTACCCGGGGCTGCATTAAAGATTCTACGGTGGCAATAAACAGGTGGATCACGGATTTTTCGGAACAACCCAAACATGCGCCATCGCCACTGGCAAAGTCCAGATAGGCGTTCTTATCTAAGAGGATGGTTTCCAGAGGACCGATTTTTTCCTCCAGGTCATCGATGCGGTGATATTTTTCCGGGGTATTGGGGAGATCCATCCACAGATCCCAGTCCTTGCGCAGGCGCGCTACGGAGCCATCAGTCTGAATAACGGGCCGCAGCGCATCGTCATCACATACTTCCACGCATAGCATGCAACCTTTGCAGGTATTGGGATTTATGGTAATGCTGAACAACCCTCCGCTGTTGGGCTCATCCTTTTCATGCAAATCAAAATAGGGACGGGTCAGGGCAAATTGGAATTCACCCAGTTCCTCACGAAACCACTCGAACTCTTGTGCCAAATCCTGTCCGTTATCGTTTTCTTCGATAGTTTGATCAATAGCGTCCTGGATCAGATTATTGACGGTGGCCCCGTTTTGAGGTTCTTTGAGTAAAGCACGCACCTTATTTTCTAACTGCCGTACAGCCTTAGGCAATGTCGTAACCTGGTCGTGACGTTTCTTTACTCGCTTCACTACGGTATCCAGCACTCCGGTAAGATCACTCACCAGACCGGGAATGGCAGTATCGGGACATACCGTATAGCAGTCACCACAGGCGGTACAGTTATTGGGGATCCAATCCGGGTGCTCAAAGCGAATACCCGTCATATCACGGAACAGGGAAGATACTGCGGGCATAACGCTGAGGCCGATAAAGGGATCCGTAAGGTTATCATTACCCTGACCCTTGAGGTAGAAATTTCCGGTCTGCTCCCAGAATCTATGTATATCGCTAAGCTTAGAACTGCTTTGGGGCAGGCTCTTGATCATGGAGGGTATCGGCAAGGCTGCTTGTCCGTTGGTCTGCTTCCCAGACCCTTCGGTGATTACTTTTTCAGTGATCTCCTTTACCTCGTCAAAGCCCCTTTTCACCACTCGCATGTTGTCGTCTACTACCCTTTGACCTTTGGAGCCGAATTTTTTCTGCAGTTGCCCTTCAATAGCTTTCAGTAAAGCCACCTCGTCCAATCCCGCTTTTTTCATAAGCGGTGAGGCTGCAAAAAATGCCCCTTGGAAAGCAATACCCTGCATTCTTAACTGCAATTCGGGATCAGTGGCTTCTTCTCTGGCTATTTTAAATCCATCGATATAGTGCACGTGGATGTTGTTATCGATGATCAATTTTTGATAGTGTTTGGGAATGTCGGCCCATACCTCATCCGGTTTGCTCTTGTCGCTTTGAATAATAAAGCTTCCTTCTTTCTTGAGGCCGGCCAGGGCATTGGTGTGCTTGAAGACGTTCGGGTCGGGCGAGAGCACCACATCGACAAAGAAAAATTCGCAGTTCATCCGAATGGGCTGAGGCGCCGCTGCCAGATAGTAGGTGGTAGGCTGGCCTTTCTTCTCTGATCCGTATTTGGGATTGGCTTTGATATCATATCCCAGTAGGTCGAATAGGGTCATAGCCAGATTTTTGCCGGTAGTTATGGCTCCCCAGCCTCCCACGGAATGAAAACGCACGGTTATGGCGTCTTTGGGCATCAGATTGGGGTTCTCCGAACCGTGGATGGCCAGATCTTTTATCTGGGGATAAGCTTCTTCTATTGTTTCCTGATAAGCCTTTTGTTTAGGTGTAAATGCTTGTTCCCTGATAAAATCTATGGACAAGTAAAATTGCTTTTGCTGCCTGCCCTCCGGTAACATATTTTCTATGGCCCCTATGATCCCCTCCGCTTGCAGGTCCCGACTTCCCAAGCCAAAAGAACCGGAGTACAAGGGTGGAACGTCTTTGGACTGGTAGGTTGCCAGATCGGCGTACGCTTTGCGCTTGGGATCCCGGCCGTTTTCAATACACTTGGAGATCACGGTCCGGATCTCACGAGCCAACGGCAAATCACTGGCCAATGGCTGATCCAGTCTTTCCATAACAGTTACTCCTTTCTTACCTTTTAGTAAAGGTCCCAGGAGATCTTCGGGGAATGGACGGAACATGACCAGATCTACTACCCCTACCTTGATTTTACGGGTGTTGCGCAAATAATCCGCTACCGCCTGGGCACTGGGAATCACACTGCCTTGCCCTACGATCAGGTAATCCGCATCCTCTACCCTATAGGGCATCACCCGGGCATACTGGCGACCAGTAAGTTGGTGGTATTCCTCAAAAGCGCTATCCGTCAGTTCCTGGATATGGTCAAAGAAGAAGGGCCGTTGCGCAGCCACACTTTGCATATAGGAATCTTGATTTTGGACAATACCGGCCATAACGGGATTGTCCACATCCCAAAGTTCGGGAATTCGGCGGCGCTTATCTCCGTAAATTATTCGTTGCGCTGGTGTAGGGGTGTCGATAATATCATCGGGCTTCCCCAGGAACTCTTTGATCAAATCACGTTCCGGCACCATCAATGACTCAATCAAATGAGTAGTTAGAAAACCGTCCTGAGCCACTACGCCAGGCGTCAAGGCCAATTCCGCTACTTTATGGGCAATGATATTGAAGTCGGCCACATGCTGGGCGTTCTTGGCAAAAAGTTGAAAAAATCCCGTGTCGTCAATAGCATGATAGTCATCGTGCCCGGCATGTACATTTAATGTGGACTTGGTCATTGCCCTGGCCCCAATATTCAATACATAGGTGAGCCTCTTACCCACAGCTGCATATAGGGATTCATGCATATAGGCAATTCCCTGACCCGACGAAAAATTTGCGGCCCGTAGTCCGGTCATAGAGAGGCCGGCAGTTACCGCGGCGGCCGCATGTTCACCCTCCGGTTCAATAAATATCAAGGGCCGTCCCGATATATTTAAGTGCCCATTGGCAGCCTCTTCTGCCCAGTATTCCCCCATTTGTGTGGAAGGAGTAATGGGATATGCGCCTGCAGCATCTGTGGACTCACGCTCGCACATTATGGCAGCAGTATTACCGTCCATGGCGGCCCGGGTCCCAGGGTATTTGAACTTGTTAGTTTTGGTTTCCATAAGTGTTACTTTATGCAAGAGGCTATTATTAGAAATCAGTACTTTATGATAAGCTGGCTGCTATTTCTCTTTCTTAGGCCATAGAAGGCAAGAACTGGGAGGATTTCCATTGCGGTTACCTGCGTTATTAGAGTAGAGTCACGGTTAGGTTTGGCCCACCATTGCGCGGGTTTGAGTAGCCAAATCAATGAACTCCTTGACAGTTTCCATGTCCATCCAAACATCCTCCGGTTCACTGGAACTGTAAAGCGGATCCAGGTTGAGTTTATTGAACCTGGGATCTATTTCCCGGCAGCGATTCAGAAGCACATCCAGTGACATGGAAGCATGAATGTCAATCCCATGCCGCAAAAGGAAACCCGATAAATACTTGTTGACAGATTTAAAGGCGTTGCGGCATACACTATAAGCCACCACGTCTTCTTCAGGTCTGGATAACTCATTCTGAGCAATTTGAAACAATTCATCAGCCTGAACTATAGCCGTTTGCGCTTTTTGGTCATACATAGGTGAAAATTTGGTTCTCTAGTAAAATTTTGCACAAAATCTCTGTGTACACATCCAAGCTATCCATTTAGATCAATGGGATGTATAAGAATTGTCAATCACTCAGATGATCTTTATCAAAGCTGAAAAGCGGCAGACAGAGGGCTCAGCAGATAGCCGGATCAGGGCCTGTAATCGGCCTCCACAATCTGCTTGATACCATCCCAGTAATTGGTGGGTGGCAAATTAAACCGATGTTCAAATTTGCCGCTGTCAAAAATATAATCCCGGTCGTATTGGTAGAACATCTCCACCAGTTCCTTCATGAGGGGCATAAACAGCCCCATGGCCCCGATAAGGAATTTACTGGCTACCCGGTATTTGGGTGCTACTCCTAACTCTGCGGCAATTTGCTCTACATACTCCTTCATGGTAGGTGGATCCGCGGCTGTAGGTAGATGCCAAACTTCCCCGAAAGCTTCCGGGGTGTTTCCCAACAAAGCGGTGGCCTTGGCGGCATCCGGTGTATAGGTATAAGAGTGCTTTACATCCATCCTGCCCATGCAGTTGGCTTTTTTACCTTGGCTTAAGGGGTTGAACACCATCTCTGTTAGCATGCTCACATTCTTAATCCCCGGGCCATAGAAATCCGCTGATCTGGCAATCAGAGATTCTATTTCACCTTTGTGATGAGCGTCCATCACCATCTGTGCAACCTGTGCACGGACCTTTCCTTTCTTGCTGGAGGGATTTATAGGATTTTCCTCTGTCATATGACCGACGCTTTGTGGATCGTACATGTAGATGTTATCGAAAAACACCAGCTTGGCCTGATGGGTTTTACAGGCCTCAATTACATTAGTCATTAAGGGGGGCCATTTGGACTCCCAGATCTTTATATTATAAGGCAGGCCCACCATCAGATATGCTATGCTGGAGCCTTCAACAGCCTTCATTACCTCCGAAGGTTTAGTGAGGTCGGCAGACTTCAGTTGATCACCGGGATTTACTTTCTGTGGGTTTCTACTGACCAATCTGATGCGGTCTGTGTGTTCAATTAGTGCTTTGGCTAGTTCTCTGCCGATAGCACCCCCTGATCCTAGTATGGTTTGCATCGTATTATTCAGGTAATATTATTGTTTATCATCAGTTGATTTCGGAGCCACCTTGTATCCCATTTGCCGATAAATATCCAGGATATTGCCGTAGTTATGTTTCTCCACTATTTTGGTGTTTTCAATTTTTTAAACTCCGGTCATATGGAATTTGATCCAGGTTCCGTTAATTGCGGATCTAGCTTTTATCTCCTTAGATCAAAATCCCAATCTCCAGTTAAGTATCCTCGATCCATGTTGACCACACCTCCACCAGTTTGTTCATATGTCATCGTATCAAATAATTGCATGCTGGTTTTTAGCGACTCCAAGAGTTCGTCACTCCCATGGTTGGCGCAGCCAATACTGTTGGATGATGATCAACAATATTATCGTCCATTAATTCAATGGTGCTACTCCAATCTCCAGCCAGCATAGCCTTTAAATAGTTACTTACGATCAGTTGGGGATCAGCGGAATTCTGGGCATGCAGTTGTGCATAGGTCAGGGCAATAATCGCCGTTAGCATGAATCGCATAAATCTCTAAGTAGGTTAGCACCTAAAGTAAGAAGAAGCTTTTAGATTTTTGAAAGTATTTGATTTTTTGTCTGCCTGGGTTTTACTAACAGAAAAGTGATCCCATGAAAAAAAAATGATATTTTATAGCCTTAATTGGTCTGCCTTTGAAAAAAAGTATCTGCATATTGTTGCTGTTATGGATACCCTGCCAATTGTGGGCACAAGCAGATAGTACCAGCCGCAAATTGACCTTTAAAGGGGATTTTCGATTCCGGGTGGAACAAGATTGGAATTCCCGCAAAGCCGATGGCAGCTATCGCGACGACCGGTTGCGTTGGCGCTACCGGGCACGCTTTGGCATGTATTATCAACACCGGTCATGGGTTTCCATGGGACTTAGAATACGTACCGGCCAACCTGAAAAACAGCAGGATCCGCAACTAACCCTAGGGGACGGTTTTGGTGAATTCAGTACCTTGCCGATCACCTTCGAGCATGCCTTTGTTAAATTTGAGCATAAATGGATTTCGGGCTGGTTGGGGAAAAATACCTTTCCTTTCCAAAAACAAAATGAGCTATTCTGGAGCGATAATGTATTTCCCGATGGCATTTCCTTGAGCGGAACGTTCCATTTTCAAAATAAAATCCTTCAATCCCTGAAAGTAAACAGCGGTCACTTTATCATGACCGCCAGAGGTCGTTCCCTGGACACTGACAGTTATTTTCAAGGGCTACAAGTAGTGACTACCCACTTAAAGAACCGGCTACAGCTATACCCTGCGATATACTACTTCAGGAGTATGCCCAACATTCCGGATGGCCATGGAACCTTCGAATTGAATTACTCAATTTTTCATGCAGGTGCTAAAGTCGAATTGATTAAGAGTCCCCAACTGTTTGTTGAATTGGATTATTATGTAAATACCCAGAACTACGACCGAAATGATTCCATACCACAGGCTCTTAAGGATGAAAAAAACGGTTTGGTGGTAAGCGCTAGTTTAGGCAGTATGGAACACAAAGGAGACTGGAAAATACGGTTTACCTATCAGCACCTGGAACGGTGGGCGGCGGTAGACTTTTTAGCCCAAAACGACTGGGCACGCTGGGATTACTCCGCTCAGGGATCACCGGATGGTCGATTGACCAACTACCGGGGACTGGAAGTCATGGCCGGATACGCCTTGGCCAAAAATATGAATGTGCTCATGAGGTTATTTTTGGTGGAGCAATTAGTATTGCCTTTAGGTCAGGCCAAGGAGAACGGAAACCGTATTAGATTTGATTTTAATATTGCATTTTAAGTAATAATCCAGTTCTAATAGACCTGCCGGACAATTACTGCCTTGTCTGTGTCAGTCGAATGGTATCGTGTCAGGTTTACTGGACTGGAAGTTTTGGAAAATTCTGGGACTACTAAAAGAGAAACTCAGTTCCAGTGATGATGATTCTTTTAGGTATCCCAATCGCAATTGCATAGTACTGAACAATAAGCTCTCATTACGTATTCTAACTCCCAGTCCTGCGGAATATTGAAAATTCTCATCGGTTATCATGGGTTTCCTATTACTAATCCATCCAAAATCGTAATAGGCGTATGCAGCCAAACGAAATCCATAAACTTGCACGGGGCTAAAAAAAACGGATTCCAGACTGGCCGACAGCTTGCGATCCCCCCGTATGAAGTCTGAAGTCCCTCGAATCTCATCTTCCAAGGTGATAAAATCGTCCTGAGATCTTTTTAAACCCCGTGTATATTCCAGCCTTAGGAATTGCCGGAATTGAAAGCGTTTCACCCGCAGAAGTGGAGAAAAATACAGGCTATTTGAAGAGAACACCCCATCTTCAAACTTTCGGTCGTCCACATATCCCCCCAAGTTTGCGACTGCGGCAAAATAACCCACACCCTTCCAGAAGTCACCTCCGGAGGCTCTTAAGCCCCAGTAGGGCCTGTTTTCAAATTCCCCATATTCATACCCTCCTAGCAAGCCAAACCTGAAACCCCTAGGAATGTCTTCTGTAATGCCGAACGCCAGGATCAGTGAACTTTTCAGAAATTTCCTTTTTGTGAACCCCAGTTCATTAATCAATAGCACCCGATTGTGAAAGAACTGATTGGAATCCTCATCTACCAAAGGTCGGGCAGTAAATTCCTCACGAGATACTCGGGATGCCAGGGAAATGTTGTTCCGGGGATGCTCCTGATCCAATCCAAAAGATCTGCCTAACCATAAATCCTGAAAATTTCGGGTAAAAGGGGTTCTGATCTCTTCCTTAGCATTTTGATCAATCAGTTTATTTTCAACCTGGATCTCTTCAAGGTCCCCAAAACTCACACCACCTGCCCATTTGGTTTCGGGAGTTATGAAGTTACGATTAAATGAAACCTGGTAACCTTGCTGCTCCCAGGTGTTGGTAACGAGGATATCATTGGAAATAAAAGTACCTCTGATGTTGTTGTCCCGAAATCTAAGAGCATAGCCCGATTGCGGACTTTCTTGCTCATCATAAAAATATTCCAGGGAGATCTGATTGCCCGTCCCCAGAATGCTTCGCTCTCCCAATTCCAATGAAAACTCATCAAAGCCTTTAAAGCTTCCATCTACCAGCAGCGACAGCCGGTCTTGGGTGATTACGTATACATCCAGCACAGAATCAATCTCCAATGATGGCAGCAGCAAGATCCTGCTATCGCGGATAAAGGGTAGCTCCCGCAAGATCCGTTCATTATCAGCCAGGTTATAAGCTTTTACACGGTCTCCTGGTTTGAACAACAGACTTCGCCTAATGATTTTAGTCTTAGTATTGGCATGAAACCTATCCGCTGCTCTGGATAGGCCCGATTCCGCCACAACCGCAGTATCCAAAACGCTGCCACTTAAAACCTCTACTTCGCGTATGTTAATTGCCCGGATCCTATAGTTCTGAAATGGCTCAAAGGGTGCCTCTGCCCGCAATAAATTTATAGAATCAGAAAGTTCGGTACCACCTCTTCGGGTAAGCAATCGGTGTAAATTACGGGTAATTACGTTTTTATAGGACCTACTGGCCAAGGAGTCGTAGAAGCGATTGGACTGGGCATAAGGATTTTCTCTAATCCTGACCTTAACATTGGCGGGAACTATGATTACCGTATCATTGCTGGGAATAAAAACGGTATCCGGAAAAATGATCAGTTCGCCGGCTTGCACAGGGACGGTGTCAGCAAGGGTCTTAGTGGGAAGGGGCTTTTTGCCAGGTCGTTGAGCCCAGCCTCTTTGACCGGCCAATAGAAAAGTAATTACTGCAATAAGGCAAATGAAAGTTTTGAAAATATTTGACATAGGTCATTTATGATGTCTCAGCAGCTAATTACCTTGTTTGGCAATCACGGTGATAGCTAGTTTCAGCAGCTCCTGGATCAAATAAACATATAAGTAAATAGACACTATCGCAAATATCAGCGGGCAAGCTGTCATCAATTGCCTTAATGCTTTTCATCAACCGTAAAATACAGTTGATGATATGTACTAAATAATTACAGCTATGAAACAATTAATGGAAAACGACTTCAGGTTGGTCTATGGATTGATCTTTTTATTGCTAAGTAGTTGCTACCCCACAGAAGACCTTTTTGTTGAGGATCTGGACATCGTGGTAACTACTCCTGATGAAAGCGTGGATTTTACAAATTTTCAAACCTTCGCTATACCTGATACCGTAGTTCGACTCACTTCCAATGGCAGCGATGAGAACAGCCCCGGCCCTTTTGATCAGTTAATGCTGGATTTAGTCGTAGAAAACATGGAAGCCCTGGGATATGTAAGAGAACTGGATCCGGAAAATAATCCCCCAGACTTATTGATCTTTGTACAGCTAGCTGTAATTGAAAATATCCTGATCTCTCCGGGTTACCCTGTATGGAATAACTGGGGCTGGTGGGGAGGCTGGTGGCCCGGATGGGGTTACGGACCCGGCTGGGGGGGCTATTATCCCTATGTGCCAGTAGTCAGCTCTTTTACCACTGGTACTTTGTTTATCGATATGATCGATCCCAATCGTCCGGATGTGGCCGATCAGGAAATACCTATCATTTGGAGCGCCTTCCTTAACGGATTAGCAACCGGCAGTAGTGCCAGCATTGAAGCCCGGATCAATACCAATATCAATCAGGCTTTCGATCAATCTCCTTATCTGGGAGCCGATTAACTTACCAATCAAAACTAAGAGATATGTTTTCAAAATTTGTATTGACAATTTTAGTGGCCCTGTTCGTGGGAACCAGCGTGCAAGCGCAATATTGGGCTACCAGCGTTACCTACGATATCGGTGTACCTACATCGGACCTGAAGGATTTTACCGATGAAACCAGTTTCCGGGGCGTATCTCTGGACGCCAGGCGCTTCATAAATGACAACGTCAGTGTAGGTTTATTCCTGGGCTGGCAAGTCTTCAAGGACCGTGTTGTAGGACTTACTTCCCTGAATGGCAGTGAAATTTATGGAACCCGGGTGAATTATGTCAATACTTTTCCCCTCATGGTAACCGGTTGTTATCATTTTGGCGAGGAGGAAGGTGTGCGACCCTACCTGGGAGCAGGTGTTGGCACGGTGCGGAGTCTCCAAAGATCGGAAATCGGCTTATTTGCCTTCGAAAACAATAATTGGCATTTTGGATTCTATCCCGCAGTGGGTGTATTAATACCTGTACAATATGATTTTGGAGTTAATCTAGGGGTAAAATACCACCATGCTGTGGGAACCGATGACTCTATTGATTATAGTTATCTGACCTTCAGTGTGGGACTAATCTGGGTGAATTGATACCATTAATCCCCAAGAAACAGCTACTGGTACCTGGTATCGGCGAAATTTTTTTTTGTGGCCTACTTGATATCGGTTTCTTCAATAGGAACTACCTAATAACTTGATGACCCCAGGACACCACTGGCCTAATAGTCAGCGGTAGCAGATATTGGGATTAGCGAGATAATTCCTTGGTAACTCAAATAAATTACCGGTATCGCCTTTGGCTCTCCAGGATAGGCATGTCATTGGCGCTCATATCTCTGCGTCTCATCAACCCCTCTGCATCGAACTCCCAATGTTCGTTACCATGAGTACGATACCATTGACCGGTTTGGGCGTCCTGCCATTCGTATTCGAACCGTACAGAGATTCTATTGTCAGTGAAAGCCCATAGCTCTTTCATAAGCCGGTAGTGTAATTCTTTGTGCCATTTTCGCTTTAGGAACTCTTTTATGGCAGCCCGTCCCTGGAAAAATTCATCGCGGTTGCGCCATTCTGAGTTCTCTGAATAGGCCAGGGCCACTCTTTCGGGATCCCGAGAGTTCCAGGCATCTTCAGCCAATTGTACTTTGGCCTTTGCAGTTTCGTAAGTAAACGGAGGTGTTAATTTGGTTTTCATGATCTTGATTCTTATTTCCCGGTTAACGGACGATCAGGTCTACAATCTCTGAGGCTTCTGCCAAAATTGTGATTAAAGCCAGGGCTGCGGTGATCAGGCCCAGGTAAAGAGTTCGCTGCTTGTTGAACGTAGTTTCCATTACTTCTAGGGAGTATTTTGAGGCCTGCCAATAACAATTGACAGGCCTGTTGTTTTATTTGTTTCTTCGAGTTTCTGCGAAATAATCCACCAGATCCTGGGTTCTGTAAACATGACTGGAGATCATTCTATAATTGGTTTGAGCAGCTTGATTACCATCTAAGTCCGGCAGTATGGCCGAGGCGGTAGCATCTCCTACTACGGCTACTTCAAAACCGTCTTCGATCAACTCTCTCATGTGAGCTTCCACACAGAGATTCCCCGACATGCCAGCAAGTATGATCTTGTCAATACCCTGCTTTCGCAATTGCAGTGATAAGTCGTTTTGCTCCGGACCAAAGACCTTGTGCGGTCCCACTACGGTCACATAGTCTTTTTCAATGTACTTTTTGTAGCGTTCCAGCCAGTCCGCACCGGAACCTTCAAAACCTTCGGTGGATAATTGATCCCCGCGGTCAAACATTGAAATATTGTGCATCAATTTCTCCAAAGCTCCTTCGAATTTCCAACCGTGATCGTGCTGATAGTAGTAATGTGGAGATATGAAGACTGGTATGCCGTTCTTTTCGGCTACTTGAAATAGAGTCTCTAAATTCTGCACCGTGTTGTTAGCCTCTACACTCTGACCTACTGCACCCCAGGCTACTCCTTCAGGGCTAAGGAAATCATTCTGCGGGTCTGTAATGACAAAAGCAGTACGCTCATCGATTTGGAAGCCAGGATCGGGAAGTTGTGCTTGAATAGTAACAGTGGCGGCCAGCCCCAATAAGGTAAGCCAAAATTTTTTAAGTTGCGTTTTCATCTTATTCATGATTTAGTTGTTTTTATCTGGTCAAAGGGAGCTTCTTTTTCCCTGCAATGCTGTGATTGAATTCCATATTCTATACAGTTATTGGCTTGACTTTTGAGAATTGATATACAACCCTTGTGCCAACTAGAAAATAAAGTTTTATCTACTTGTTTATCAGGTATTTATGATCTATGACACTTTGATATGGATGCGATAAGAATGCCGATAAAATGGCATTATGCCAATATATTGGCAAGATAGGTTAGGGTCTTTGGATGTTTAACTTTTTCATACGCGCTTCCAGGGTGGTGCGCTTCATTCCCAGTAAATGTGCTGCCCCCTTAAGGCCGCTCACCCGCCAGTGAGTAGCCTCCAGGGCTCTGAGGATATGTGCCCGTTCGTTTTCCTCTAAGGTTACTATCCGTTGCTCCAACGATTTGTTAACCCGGGCTTTAGGCAAGGCATTTCCAAGATTGAGGGTATTTCCGCTGGAAGTAATTATGGCACGCTCAATGATATTTTCCAGCTCTCGTACGTTTCCCGGCCATTGGTAGGATTGCAGTTCCGCTATCGCCTTTTGCGGGACATTGTGGATGCTCTTGCCAAATCGCGCACTGTATTTTAGAAGAAAGTGATGCACCAGTAATGGAATGTCTTCCATGCGCTCCCGTAAGGGAGGAAGTACCACGGGGAATACGTTAAGCCGATAATAAAGGTCTTCACGAAATTTTCCCTCCTCTATGGCTTTTTCCAGAGGTTGATTGGTAGCTGCAATGACTCTTACATCTACCTTAATGGTTTTGGGATTTCCCAAGCGCTCGAACTCACCTTCCTGTAACACCCTCAACAGCTTGGGTTGCAACTCCACCGGGAGTTCCGCTATCTCATCCAAAAAGATGGTACCGCCATCAGACAATTCGAAGCGGCCGATCTTTGAAGTGAGGGCTCCGGTAAAGGCTCCCTTTTCATGTCCAAACAGTTCACTTTCAATCAGAGTCGCCGGCAAGGCGGCGCAATTGACCTTTACCAAAGCCCGCGCGCCGCGCTGGCTGAGATTATGCAGAGCCCGGGCCACCAATTCTTTTCCGGTTCCCGATTCGCCGAGGATAAGTACAGTGGCATCGGTTTGCGCCACCTGCTCTACTTGCTTAAGAGCCTTTTTGAATTTAGCGCTTTGACTGATGATCTCCTCGAAATTGTGGTTGAGTTTGATCTCCTGCTGCAAGTACTCATTCTCTTGCTCCAGTCGGCCTTTGAGTGATTCTACTTCCGCCAGGGCGGCTTTTAATTGGGCATTCGCTTTTTTAAGATCTTGTTCAGACTTTTTCAGGCGGGTAATATCCCTGAATACTACTACCGCACCCTTTAATTTACCTTGGCTGTCATGAATGGGTGTGCTGACATATTCCACAGGGAAACTGGATCCGTCCTTTCTCCAGAAGACCTCATCATCAACATAATGAACTTGACCGTCCTTAAAGGCCGCGTATATGGGACAGGTCTTAACCGGGTAGGTGGAGCCATCGGGTTTAGTATGATGAATAATATCATGCTGGGATCTTCCGATCAGCTCGGATAATTCCCAACCCACCATTTCTGCAGCCGCTTTGTTAACAAAGGTGGTATGTCCCTCACAATCCAGACCATAAATACCCTCCCCGGCAGCCTGCAGGATCAACTCCTGATGCTGTTGAAGTTGCTGCAGTTCCCTTTTTATCTTTTCAAGTTGCGCCTGTTCAGACTTATTCACCCCGGTAGTTTTGTGGAGTTAATATATTCAATTTAGCATAAAATATTAACGGATAGCCCCAACACGCCAACAGACGTTCCTGCCTGCTGACATAAATCAGACATTTATTTGACCGCCTTCAGCACATCCTTGATCGAGCTTCGTTATTTTTTGGTTCTTATAGAATGACCACACTTAAATGAATGAACTATGTATCGTACAGTAATTAGTGAATTGGTCCGGTATAGCAAATCCTCGGACACGGGGCCTTGTGTGAGTATTTTATTACCCTTGCATCAAACTCTGCCCCAAAGAAATAAAAACCCCTTGTCCCTTAAGCGCGCGCTCAATGAGGCGAAAGTGCAATTAAAGAAGTACCCCTCAACTGAAACCCAAGTGATTACCAAAGAGCTGGACCGTTTAGCTAAGGAAATTGATTTTAAAAAAACTGACCAGGCCCTGGGTATCTTTGTTGGTAAGAAATTCAGCCGACTGATAGACTTTCCTTTTCAAATTACTCAGAAAGTAGTGGTAGACAATTCTTTCGAAACCCGGGATCTTACTTATGGCATTCAATATTTAACGGATTATTGGGTTCTGACCTTAAACCCCAAGGCTGTGCGCCTATTTAAAGCCCAAGGCCACTCCTTGCATGAAATTCTTGAGGATCCCTTTCCAATTGAATATCAAGAGCAATATCAGTATCCGGATCGTCAAAAGCCCAGGATTAGCGGCGATTATCAAAGGGAGGAATCTCAAATCAAGGATGAACGGCGCCTGCAGTTTCTTCGCCACGTAAATAAATTGGCATCACCCTATTTCAAGCAAGACCCCCTCCCCATCGCAATAATGGGAATAAAAGATTTGCAGGTTTTATTTAGTAAGATCTTTGATTACGATGCACAGGTTGTAAAAAGGCTATATGGGGATTTCAAGAACTGGTCTGTCCAAAAAATAGCCAAAGCAGCCTGGGAGCAAATCCAGGATCACGTATATCAAAGTACAGATCAGCTACTGGAAGAAATCCGGGAATCAAAGGGTAAACGTGCTTATTTGTACGGAATTGAGGCAGTTTGGAGAGTAGCCCAAGAAGGCCGGGGTGACAAGCTTATTGTGGAGAAAGACTATCAGGCACCTGCCTATGCCGACCCACAAACTGGTAAACTGTATTTCAACCTAACATATACCACGGGCCTTTTAAAGAAGGTGGATGCAGTCGATGATGTTATCGAACTAATCCGTGATAAGCATGGAGAAATCGTTTTTATGGAGAATGGCAAACTGGAAGAGTATGAACATATCGCTGTAAAAACCAGGTACTAGATTTTCCCAAAAACGGAATGTTCAACCCTCGCCTAAAAAAATGGAAAACAATCAAGACATCCTCCATTGGTTCGCCTCATTAAGTCACCTGCTCCAGGCGCTACTAGCTACCTTGTTTACTTGGCTGGTAACGGCTTTGGGAGCGTCCATTGTATTTTTTTTTAAAGACGTTAACAGAAGGGTTTTGGATGGTATGATGGGATTTGCAGCGGGGGTGATGATTGCCGCCAGTTTCTGGTCACTCCTGGCCCCTGCTATTGAAATCTCCGAGCAACTTCACCAAACCTCCTGGATTCCCGCAGCCACTGGATTTATGGCCGGGGGTTTGTTCATTCTAGCCATCGACAAGGTATTGCCACACCTGCACATAGGTTTTCCCCGAAAGGAAGCGGAGGGAATTCCCACCAGTTGGCATCGCAGTATTTTACTGGTGTTGGCCATAACCTTGCATAACATTCCAGAAGGGCTGGCTATTGGTGTGGCCTTTGGAGCTTTGGCCAGTGGTCATGGGGCCGCAACTTTATCGGGTGCTCTGGTATTGGCTTTTGGAATCGGCATCCAGAATTTCCCGGAGGGGGTTGCAGTGGCCGCTCCTTTGCGTAGAGAGGGATTTTCAAGATTAAAGAGCTTTTGGTATGGTCAAATGTCCGGGATAGTGGAACCCATTGCCGGAGTGCTGGGTGCAGCGGCCGTAATGACCATGCAACCGCTGCTTCCCTATGCACTTTCTTTTGCAGCCGGTGCCATGATCTTCGTGGTTGTAGAGGAACTGATACCGGAGTCACAGTTGGATAAAAATACGGACACCGCAACCATCTGTGCTTTGTTGGGTTTTACAATCATGATGATTTTGGACGTAGCCCTGGGTTAAAAAGATCCTTACATCTTCTCGATCTTCATCCTCAAGATTTCCTCCACGATATCCTCTACGGTGATAATACCTTTGAAGGTATTGTCTTTACCGACTACTAAAGCCATCTGTTTTTTCAGGTATATCAACTGATTGAGAAGTTCATCCAGTTTGAGCGTACCATTGATAATTACTAAGTCCTTACTGGTGACGAAATCGCGTACTTTCTTACCTAAGGGAGATGCGGCCCCCAAAAGCCGAAGCGTAAATAAGATACCTACTAATTGGTCCGGAGAATTTTTATAAACGGGAATCCGACTAAATCCTTTTGACTTTATCTCCGATAATAATTTGCCACTGATTTTTTGATCTACCTCCAGACAAAACACTTTGGGGACGGGTATCATGATGTCAAAGACGATCTTATCGGAAAAAGACAATGCCCCCAGCACGATACGTTCTTCATCTTGATCAATGATATTGCCCTCGGCATCTTCGTGATACCTAATAATCTCCTTAATTTCTTTTTTACTCCATATGGTAGGGAGTTCTTGCCCTAAGATCTTATCCAGGATCCAAGCAATAGGAGCACTTACCGGGTAAAAGATTACTATGGCAATGTGTACCAACCAGGCAAGACTGGAACCAATCCTCAAAGCGTATCTGGGGAAAATTGCTTGAGGCAAAATTTCACCTATGATGAAGATAAGGGCTGTGGCTACTACGCCTGCGATCAATCCGTTGATAATACTACCCAGGAAAATGGCCATAGATGTGTAGGAAGCCACATTCCCCAGCAGTAAAGTACATAGCAACAGGTTGCCTTTATTTCTGAGCGCGTAAACTTTCTTCGCACGGGTATCTCCCAAGTTTACCTTCCTTTGCAAAGCGCTCAGATCAAGTCGGAAAAGCGCCAAAGTTAATCCGGCAAAAATCCCTGCTAAGACTACTAGCCCTACCACCATCACTATGTTCCAAACCGTCTCCATAATCCTTGGCTACATTAATCTGTAGTTTTTGAATTTAAACAGTTCAGCCCTGCCATATCAATGACCTATATCATTTCTTTAGAGATATCGATCAAGGCAGGAGGGTTAGTTTTAACTAATGATGGTATTAAAGAATCATCTTGTGAGGTGATTGGCATCACCGCTGTTTTTCCATTGCATAGTTATCTTATAATGCATCAGTAAATTGACCGGAATCATGGAAATTAAAACCGATAAGTTATTATGGAAAAAGTCCATACTGCAATCTGCTAAGGAAAAACAACAAGCTATTGTCAACGACTTCAGATTGAGAATTGAAAATATTCTAAAGGCAGAAAAGGGAATCAGCGAGGAAGGTATGGACCTTGACCGGCAGGCGCGTGACGACTATGGGAAATTAGAGGTGAACCTACTGGCAGACCAATTGAATTTTGCGGTTGAGGAAATGAATCTTTTAAACAAGATCAGCATTGAAAAACCTCTTCATAACCAAGTGCAATTCGGTTCTGTGGTAGTAACCGATCAAGAGAAAGTGTTCTTTGTGTCAGTCAGCCTGGAAGAGTTTAAGGTTGATGGAAAAGAGGTTTTTGGGATGTCCACCAAGGCACCTATTTATCAGGACCTCAAGGGCAAAATCACTGGTGATAGCTTCGGTAATCAGACTATTACGGACTTATTCTAGTCTGCTTTAATATTGCTTTGCTTATTAAAATTACCCATAATTAGTCATTTGATATGATGACTACCTCGAAAGGTCCCTCTCCGTATCCTGCTTTGATCAATTCGTTGCTGTCAATTTCCAAGCCTTGAAAATAGGCTTATCTGCCATTTCAGGCTATATTATCGAGGTGTATTTGGAAGAATTGATATGCGCATCAAACATGTGCTTAATTGGTTATTAATCGTCTGGTTATTACATCGTGTGTAGAGATTCATACCAACAATGTGATTCTTGGTGCCTCGAGAGAAGCGCCCGTTGGA
Source organism: Cyclobacteriaceae bacterium (assembly GCA_029861825.1). GTDB lineage: Bacteria > Bacteroidota > Bacteroidia > Cytophagales > Cyclobacteriaceae > JAJCYK01. The sequence goes on along the minus strand of JAOTYN010000003.1, from coordinate 5,341 downwards.
GGTATCTGGTTGGTACTTTTTGATCATGAAGAGTTTGAATTGTCGTACTCTCCTCGAAAAGTCGATTACCAGGGTACTTATAGGCTACAGGGAGATTCCATTATGCTTAAAAAAGTAGGCGAAAACAGCTTTAGGATCATTCTGATCAAGCAAGGGAATACTCTTGCTGAAATGACTAATACCGGAATATATCAACTAGAAATAACCCACAATCTATTGACTCCATAAAAATTTACAACGGATATAGTGAAAATCTACGGAAACCAGCATCCTCAACCCCGTGATTTTCGTAAATCCATATATAGGCTCATTGAAGCCATCTATTCTCCTTGATTACTTTTTAGATCAACCATTGACATCTCAAGCTATGATGGATGCAGACATCAAAATCAAACTGAACCCTCCTCAAGTAACAGAGCCCCTGGATCTGGGATATGACGATCAGGTACTGAATTTGATGTCCAAACACTTCTACCAACTAGGTGATATTTACCGGGTTTACAGCCCCTCAAGACGAAGGTATACCTATGTTTTATCCCATCCCGATTATGTAAAGCATGTGTTGCAAACCAATAATAAAAACTATATCAAAGGTGAGGGCATCGACCGGGTCAAGATCTTATTGGGCAATGGTATCATGGTGAGTGAAGGAGATTTTTGGCGACAGCAGCGGCGCATGATCCAACCGGCCTTTCACCGACAAGTGATCGCAGGTTTGAAGGACCTGATTGTGGAGTCTAACCTGCAGATGATTGAGGAATGGAGAGAGAAGACCAGCAGCGGTCATCCTTTGAACATCAACAATGAGATGAGCAAGGTAACCCTACATATTGTGCTGAATGCTATATTCAGTGAAGACCTGTTAACCCTCACTTCCCTAAAAGGAAATAATCCCTTCGATCTGCTCACCAAAGAACCGGAACGCAACCTTCAATTTGCCATGAAATTCCGTTCTTTGGCCCAGGTCATACAACAGATAATGTACCAACGCCGCGCTCAGGGTAGAGTCTGTCATGATTTCCTGTCTATGCTAATGGAATCCCGGGACAAGGAGACTGGTCAACCCATGCCGGACAAGCAGCTGCTGGATGAGGTGATGACCCTGGTAATAGCCGGTCATGAGACCACTGCCAGTGCTCTGGTGTGGGCCTGGTATTTGCTCACTCAATATCCAGGGGTGGAGCAACGATTACACCGGGAAGTTAAACAAGTGGTAGGCAATAACCTCCCCTCTTTTGAACACCTGGAAAGGTTGACCTACACCAAACAAGTAATCCAAGAAGCTTTACGGTTATATCCGCCGGGCTGGTTGTTAACCCGTATCAATAAAGAAGACGATCAGATTGGCCCCTTTTTCATTCCTAAAGGTTCGGACATCTACATCAGCCCTTACCTGGTGCACAGAAATGCCAAATTCTGGTCACATCCGGATCAATTTGTCCCAGACCGCTTTGATCCTGAAATTACTGAAGTACGACCCCGTTTTGCCTACTTTCCATTTGGCGCCGGTCCTCGACAATGCATTGGCGATCATTTTGCCATGGTGGAAATGCAATTCCATATCTCCATGGTAATGGCGCAGGTTAAATTCAGCCTGGTGAAGGGAGATCCCGTAGAGATCGAACCTCAAATAAACTTAAGATCCAGGTATCCCATTTTTCTAAAAGCTCACTGGAGGTAATTTAAGCCTGATCTGGTTGATCACTGGGTTTCACTTTTACTAAGTACATCGAAAAGTTATCGGAGGTTTTACCTTCGGCATTTTTGAGTATCCAAGAACGGATATCAGCCGGCGAATGATCACTAGTAAACCATTTAGCCATTTCAGATATGTTCACATTTTCCAGGATTCCGTCTGAACATAAAAAGAAGTAGTCATCTGCTAAGATCTCATGGATCACATGTTGATCGATCCGGGTTTCACGAGTGCCATTTATGGCTCTAGTGATCATGTTTCTTTTCGGATGGATGGCAGCTTCGGTCTCCGTGATTTCGCCCATATCCAATAGACTTTGAACGTAAGAATGGTCCCTGCTTTGAAATAATACGCTACCATCACGAATGTGATACACCCGGCTATCGCCTATCCAGGCTATCATGGCTTTGCCCAGATCTTTACGAAGGTACAACAACGCTAGTGTGGTCGCCATGCCCCGGCATTCAGGATAGTGTTGCAGGTGATCCTGGAGCTTCTGCTCAACAAATCGTAGGGCGCTTGGCATCCAACTTGGGTCATTCCACGGATATAGCTGCTCTGAAAAATACTGGGCTGTGTACTTACAAACCAGTTTAGAAGCCACTTCACCTTTATGCTGACCTCCTACTCCGTCACAAACCAGAAACAGTCGATCATTTTTCGAAGGGGATGTCGGAAAGACCGAATCTTCATTATTGGCCCGGCCCCCCTGCTCATTCAAAAACTGCGGTTGATATAATTCCATTATCGTGTAACCAGCAAACCGTAATGCGCTGCGGTGTAACCGGATTTGAACTGATATACGGAGATCTCGATCTTGTACTCCTCTGTTTTACCGGGGGTCAAGGTCAACACTGCAAAGCTGTCTTCCTTGCGGTCTTTGTCAACCAAAACCCATTGGCTGTTTTCATAGCGATACAAACTGATGTCCAGGTCCTGAACGCGATAATCCCCGAAAGCGATCAGATCATATCTTACCCCCTTATGCAAGGTTCTCCAGGAGAGTTTTTTATTGTTGGTCACGATATCGAATTCCATGCGCACGATCTCCAGCTTCTCCTGTTCCAGATTTTTGATTATGGGGTCAGCCTTCATCAGAATGGGTTTCATGGAGGTACCCTGATCATTGTCGTATTGGGAATAATCGGTCTGGGCCCAAAGTTGTTGAGCGCAACAAAGAATAATTATAATTAATCGTTTCATAGGTTTGATGTTCACAGTAAGGTATTGAGATCACTACAGGCTTTCTGATTATTGTTCTGGCATGACAGATTCAACCAGTATCGGGCTTTACTTTTGTTCTTGGGAGTACCAATTCCTTTATAGTGACAGAGACCCAATCGCCTCTGAGCTTCAGAGTCCGCATTATCCGCACCTTTTTGATACCAGGTAAATGCAAAATAATTGCTCCCTTGATATTCGTAGATTTTACCAAGCTCCAATTGCGAAACAGCATGCCCTTTTGCAGCAGCTTTTGAATAGTAAGTCTTAGCTTTTTCATATTCATGCCTGCTGTGGTGGATATGACCTACCATATATTGGGAATAGGTCAGATCTTGTTCAGCAGCCATCAAGTAAAGGGTCAATGCCTCATCAAGCTCCTTTTTTTTGAAATGTATTCCGGCAAGTCCTTGATGTCCGTAGGCCGACCCCTGGTCCGAAGATTTTTGATACCAGTAAACAGCACTATCCATATTTACGATTCTCCCTCTACCGTTTTCAAATGCGTCCCCGCTGTAATACTGACCCAGGCTATTACCTTTCAAAGCTGACCGATGATACCAATAAAACGAACTGTCGTAATTCTGAGGTCTTCCTATGCCGTTGAAAAACTTGTGTCCCAGGTAGACGGCAGCGGTAGTATGTCCCCCCAATGCCGCCTTTTCGTACCAGTTTGCAGAGCTGTCTTGATTCAGAAATCCTGTAGCCTGGTCTCCATAAATCTGAGCTAAGTTATAAGCCCCATACTGATCGTTCTTTTGAGCGGCCTTCAAAAACCAATCTCTGGCACTGCTATAATTCTTCTTGAGTTTGTAAATGAGTCCGGCAGAGTTCATGGACCGTACATAACTGCCCTCCGCGGCATCCCGGTACCATATTAAGGCTTCGTCAAGGTCAACCTCCACACCTCTGCCATAGTGATAGATGACTCCCACCATATGCTTCGCTTCAATGTTGCCCAGATCAGCGGCGGCCTTAAAATTCTCCAGGGCCAGGCCATAATCCAACTGGACACTATCACAGCCGCTATAATATAAACTACCTAATCAAAGATACCCCCGGTCATGATTGATCTGAGTTCCTTGGTTATACCAATAGATGGCTTGCTGGCAATCCTTCTCCGTTCCATGACCCATTCGATAGCGATAGGCCAGGTTGGCCATGGCCGCCGGATGTCCACTTTCCGCGGCGTTCTTGGTTATATCAAAGGACCTCTCCCAATCTTCATCTACCACATATCCGTAATAATAAAGAATGCCTAATAGGTTTTGGGCTTCAGGATCATTCTCATCGGATAGTTCTTGAATATGTTCTAAAGCATCCTCAAAATGCTCCAGCGCTTTAAGCGTGTCGATTGGGGTATCCAATCCGTTAAGGTGGCGCCAACCATCTTGAAAGGCAGCCATTTGGTAATCCTCTGCTATGGCTTGATCAGCAAACAACTTGGCTTTGTCATAGTTAATGACTGTGCCATTGCCCATTTCATTCATTAAGGAAAGGTAGTAGTAGGCCCTACCCGAGGAATATTCTGAGGCTTTTACATAAACCTCGTAGGCTTCCTTAAATTCCCCGGACATATAGTGGGCTTCAGCTGAGTTCAGCAGATCCTGGACTTTAACATGACGGTACCAGCTAAAACCCCCAATGCCCAGAGCCAACATTATGGCTACACTCAATACCACGGTCCAAATCAGCTTCCCGGATTTTTTTGAAGGCGTAGACGGTTGGTCTAACCCCTGCTCTTCCTGTGATTTGCCGGTACCTGAGGTCATGATCTGAGTGCCTCCCAAGTCCTGCTGGGCCCCGGATGACTGGGCCATGGTCATGGTGCGCTCCGGTTCCAGATACATCAGCAGCTCCTGGGCACTGGCTGCACGATCTACGGCCTTTTTCTGCAGGCATGCTTTTATCAGTCTTTTAAAATTGTCAGGGACTTTGCTTAGATCAGGTGCCTTATCCACAATTTCATCTCTGATCAACTCGTAATCTTTCTGCCCATGACCAAAAGGCAGCTCACCGGTGAGCATGCGATAGAGGATCACCCCAATAGCCCAAAGATCGGTGCGCTCACTTACCGCCTCCTGCAACCCAAACTTCTTCTTGAAGAATTGTTCAGGAGCCATGTAATGTGGGGTACCAACTCCTTCAGTGAAGGATTGCTCAATGGTTTTTTCTCCCAGTATATCCCGGCTAATGCCAAAGTCAGTTACCTTCGGCACCAGTCTTCCGTTGCGGTCTTTGGTGAAAAGAATATTACCAGGCTTGAGATCCCTGTGAATGATTCCCTGATCATGCAGATAGGCCATGGCTTCGATAACTCCTCGTACGATCCTAAGGGTGTCCTCAGGGTTAATGGGTTTTTGCATCAACTCGCTCAGAGTACCCTCTCCGGCATACTCCATGATCAAAATATGATAGTTGGAG
>JAOTYN010000002.1 GCA_029861825.1 Cyclobacteriaceae bacterium | reverse complement strand
GGGATTTTATGATCAGTTCAGTGGTGATCAGGCTTGTTGAATTGGTGGAATAACGCTAAATGTAAATCTTGGCCGCTAAGTAAGCATGGCATTGTCCGGAGATCAATACCCTATGGCCGAGGTCTTCACATTGAAAGTACCCCTGCCGATCCGACAATTGCAAAGCCGTTAGTTTTGATTTGCCCAGCTTTTTACTCCACCAGGGAATTAATGAGCAATGAGTGGAACCGGTAGCCGGATCCTCGAAAATACTTGCCTGAGGAGTAAACACTCTGGAAACAAAATCCACCTGGTTTCCAGGTGCCGTAATCACAATGGCCCCGGGGTCAATATTGATTTGATTCAATGTGGTAGGATCTACCTTTATTTCCCGGATGTCCTCTTCACCGTCGAATACCAAAATGTAATCCCGGGATTTAAGAGACAGCTGGGGCTTTATATTAAATCCCCGGCTAATGGTTTCTGGCAATTCCAATTCCATTGGCGGTCGTGAGGGGAAGTCCAGAGTAAATAGGATTATCTTTAATAAGGACCTTAAGATCGCCAGAAGCTGAGGAAAAATGTACCATATGGTGTTGATAACCGCGGTAGTGTACCAGGGCATAAGCAGCGGCCAGGGTGGCATGACCACAAAGATCCATTTCGATCTCCGGGGTAAACCACCTGATACGAAAGTGATCATTTTCAATAACTAAAAAAGCGGTTTCAGCCAGGGCGTTTTCTTGAGCAATGCGCTGCATGATGGTCTCTGGTAACCATTGCTCCAAGAATACTACGGCCGCCGGATTGCCTCCAAAAGGTTCATAGCTAAAAGCATTAATCTGATAAAGGTCCAATTTCATAGGTTAAAGTTACGAATCCCTGATCTCTGGCAGTGTCATTTTGCAACCGGAACAAAACTAATTTGGCTCCGGGTGCATCATTCCTTTGAAGACCATTACTACTATGACTGAACATACGGGATTTGCGCCCTGTAACCGCAGAAAATTTGTAAAAAAAGCAGCCTCATTTGCTATGTTAACTCCAATATGGGGTTATTGCTGGGGCCAAAGCTTTGGAATGAGCAACTCGGCTACATCCTGGATTCCTTCAAAAGCAATGAAGGAATCCCTGTCCCAACAGCTTAAGGAACATGGTTTGACGGCTCTGAGTATGGCGGTCATCGACCAGGGTGCAACAACTTGGAGACATAGTGAAAATCTGGAACCTGCCCCTCACCAGGACAAGCCACTCTTCGAAGCAGGTTCCTTATCCAAGCCCTTGGCCGCCATTGCAGCCTTGCAGTTAAAAGAACAAGGAATTTTGAACTTGGATCGTCCACTGATGGAATATTTCCCCTTAAAGGATCTTCAAGATATCCAGCAAGCTCATGCCATTACCGCCCGTCATGTACTCAGTCACAGCTCAGGATTACAAAACTGGAGATTCAGCAACGGGGATAAACTGACGTTGCGATTCCAGCCAGGCGCGGGATTTGGCTATTCCGGTGAAGGCTATGTTTGGCTCCAGCGGGTAATGGAAAAACTTACTGGAAAAGGTTATGCCCGCTATGTTCGAGATCACATCTTTGACCCCCTGGAGATGCATGATAGCACCTTTTCCTATAATAAATCTTTGTACAACCGTATGCTACCGGGCTACAAGAATGACGGCTCCCAGGGTGATGCCTACGGCGCACGTCTTGGGGCTGCTATGCAGGAAATAGCTGATCGGGAAAGCAGCGATCTATCCGATTGGAATTTCACGAAAGTCACCGAGGTGTATCCCAGTATTGAATCCAATCTACCTCCTCTACCGGTTTTTCTTTACCCTAATGCGGCAGGAAGTTTGGTCACCACGGTCTCGGATTACGCCAAGTTCCTAAGAGCAATGATCGATGATGATGGCGGCTCTCTGTCCGTTTCTACAAGTTTACAAAGATCCCTGCTAACCGCTACTGCTCAAGTAGGCCCTATTATAAATTGGGGATTAGGTTGGGGTTTGGAAACCACCACTGGAAACACCATTGCATTTCACACCTGTGAAACCCGGTACTTCAAAGGGGTGGCCTTAATGGATACCCAACACAAAAAAGCCTTGGTAGTACTGACCAACGGGGCCAACGGAGATAAAGTATATGATCCGCTGGTCAGGGGATCAACGGGCCTGAAATTAACTGCCTTGAATCAGTTTTGATGAGCTAGGCATCATGAATAGCATCTTTGTTACTCCGCAGAACCCAGTATCTTATAGATGTAAGGGAGTAATTGTCACAGCTACTCTTTAAGACATTCCTTTTAATAAAATTAGCACCATTTGCCATTAGTTTTACTTACCTGGCTACAAGGGTTGTCTGCATTCTATGATTTTGCTAATTTACGCTTCCTTTTTTGGGAAAGCCCCGTAGTTCAATGGATAGAATAGAAGTTTCCTAAACTTTAGATGCAAGTTCGATTCTTGCCGGGGCTACTTTTTTAGGTTTAAAGGGGTGTAATAAGCTCCAAAAACTTATTGATTTTCAGGAATATACGATTTTTTGACTTTTTTTGATTTCATTTAATACGATGTATTTGAGTTCACAAATCATCAACATTTTTTACGTAATGTTGTCGTATCTCAAAGCTGGTCGTTTTTAAACTGTTAAATATACGATTCGCAAGTGATTTGACTTTCGTCCTTAACTAAGTTTAACTTAAAGACGAATGTCATGCGCACCTCTTCCACTTTTTCTATCCTGTTCTGGATATACGCTAAAAGAATTAAGAATAATCAAGCACCTCTCTATGCCAGAATAACCGCAGATAGGAAAAAACTCAATATTAGCCTCAAAAGAAGGGTTGATACCCGACTTTGGAATCCCCAAAAGCAACGAGTCAAGGGAACAGCTGAAAAAGCTAGGGATATCAACCAATATCTTGACGAGGTGCATTCCAAATTATTTCAATCTTATCAAAAACTAAGGGCCGAAGATAAGCGGATTACGCCTATGGCCATAAAATCAAAATTCCTTGGGGATGACAAGGTAGAACGATTTACTTTGAGAAATATCATCGAATACCACAACACCAATATGTTCGACAAGCTCCATGGAAATACTTCTAGGCTATACCTCACAAGTCAAAGGTATATTTTGCTTTTTGTAAAGAAAAAGTGTAAGGTGGATGACATGGAACTTAAAGATCTTGACTAAAGTTTATCCTAAATTTTGAAAACTTTCTTAGAGGCCACAGACCAAGACATTATCAAAAGAAGATCGGTAACAATGCGGTGATGAAGCACATTCAAAGATTACGCCGAATGGTTACCCTTGCCTATCAATTAGGATGGATTGACCGTGACCCTTTTAGTAAATTCAAGCAAAAATTGACACCAACGCACAGGGGTTCCTTACCTCCGGAGAATTGGAACGCCTAGAAGAGCTTAATATCGAATCCGTGCGATTAAAAACGGTGAGAGATTTGTTCGTGTTCAGCAGCTATACGGGAATCAGCTATATAGATTTAATGCTATATAGATTGATGAACAATAGTTATATATTTTATCGAACGCCATTCACCATTATCAAATGCCTTATATAAACTGTCATTTTTATAAGTAATATCAATTGGAATTTCAGCTTTTCAATTTTCAGTTCATTTTTCGATATCACAATTATATGATTAAACAATATGGATGTGTAGAACTTAAGCTACTCGATATGGTCTGAAATCAAAAAGATGTCACCCTTTGGATAATTCAAAAAATTTGAGGAAGATGATTTGAATTCTTGCTTAGCGCACTATTATCTGACCACCAGTTGCAGCGAGATATCCTCCAATGGCTCCCAGGATGTTAAGAGTACAATGAATGATAATGCCGAGATAGACATTCTTTTTCCTCCAAACAACGTAGCTAAGAATAATTCCAATCCCAATTATGGCTAGATAATTATGTGGTTGCCAAAAATGGTAAAGGCCAAATAATGTACCGTTAACAAAAGGAGCCCATTTTTTTAAGTAGGCCATTCTTGGTAAAAGGTAACCTCTAAAAAAAAGTTCTTCAACCACGGGCCCCACAATACCATCGATAAAAATTCCCATAAGAAAAACATTCGCGACCAATCCAATATCAGTAGTCCCAAAACCGGGGTCAAAATACCATTGGGGTAACCAATAGAAGACTTTTTCCTTAAGATATAGGCCTACAGGGAATAAAGGAATATAAATCACTGAACACCCAATAATACCTATAAGAGACCATTTTATATATTGACCTATAGATAATTTTTCGGTATAGGCAATGACGTTCTTTAAGTTGAACTTTCCGTTCAATTGTTTCCCTTTCCAACTCAAATGAGCCAATCCTATGGGTGCCAGCACAAAAAGTTCTACCACTAACAGGGCAGCTAATCCGGGATATCCTAAATCTATTATTGTTTTGCTGATTAGGATATAGGCTACAATTATGGCGATTCCCATATAAAAGTGATACCACAACTGTTTTTTGAAGGTAATCTGATCTTGATTAATGTCGAATGCTGTTTTCATAATGCACATATTTTAGTGATATATGTACAAATTTCAGCTAGAAATAGTTACTGCGCGACCGACTACATGAAGTCGAAAGCATTTTAATACGTTCGACTTTTGACTTGTAGAAAATAACACCTTAATTTAATTTCATATATTCTGAAGGGGTCAAGCCTGTTCTATTCTTGAATTGGGTGTTGAACGAAGATTTAGAATTGAATCCTACGTCGTACATTACCTCAAGGACGGTAAGTTTGGAATCTTTGTTTTTTTTAAACCTTTCTTTAGCGGCCTCAATCCTGTATGAGTTGATCAAATCAAAAAAGCTTTTGTCAAGGGTGTCGTTAATAACTTGGGATACTTTTCTACTATTACTATCTATCGCCTCGGAAAGGTCTTTTAAATTTAATTCAGGATTCAGATAAAGCTTTTCTTGTTTGAGTGCATTGATAATCTTTTTTAGAATAACCTCTGTTTCTTTAGGGTCTAAGCGAAGTCCAGAGTATTTGACTGTAGAAGGGTCATTTAAAGAAATGAAAGGACGGTTAAGGGCATTTAATAATACGCTCGCCACAAACAACGCCATAACAATGGTGAGCATAGGAAGACCAATTTCGAAATATAACTTAGATTGATTGAATTGTAGGACATTTGTAAACACTGAAATTGTGAGTATTACCAGGAAAGAATTCAGAAGTATGTTGAGCCATGCCAAATTGTGATGAGAATAAAAATTGTTCAGGTTTTTTACTGTTTTGCGTATATGTTTTTTCGATAACCATATGTAGCTGAAAAAGTGCAAATAAATGACACTAGTAAAAAAATAGATTTCTGAGGGTTGCTTAAGTTCGATAATGCTTCTTAAAACTTCTATTTTATCCCCCTTAGGAAGAGTATGAAAGAAAATCATAACGGTCGTCAAGGAAATTATAAATGGAATAAGATGAAGTAAAAACCGCCACTTAAACGAGGTCTTTTTTCTTGCAATACGTAGGGTGTAGAAGTACAAAAGAGGACCATACAAAAACACAAAGGATTCATTCCATAGTGCAAAGTTGGGATATTCTAAATAGAATCCCTCAAGAAGAAGCAAACCATCCAGAAAATCAAATGCCCATAGCAAAAAGAAAAAACCCAATAGCTTATTAGCCTTCCTATTTCCATGTTTTGTGAATAGAGCAAAAGAACCGAATAACCCAAAAAGAGTGATACAAATAATAATTGTAATCGAAATAAGTTTCATATTCTATATCACTAATTTTTCACAGCATATCTTTTAGTCAAGAAATGATTAATGTCGATAATTTTGTTTCAAACTTACCCTCAACATTTGTATAAGCACATATGTGCTTTATACACCCAAATATAGCAGATAAACAACATATGCCGTTTATTTACAATATGTTTTATCCGCATCCAAATGAATTGATTTTTGATTTGCCGGCTAACTTTGAACCCGGTGAAGACTATGAATATTGTAACACGAATTATTTGTTTCTCAATAAAATCATGGATAATATCCTGGGTTATGATAACTTCCGATTTATTCGGGAAGAGATATTAATCCCATTAAAGCTGAACAATACTTTTAGCTCACTTAGTGAAGTGAATATAGACGTGGTGATGAGTGGCTATCATGTTGGACACCCCCACGATTTAAAGAATGATGAGCATGGAATGATAGCTACAGCAGAGGACGTAGGTATATTCTTGAGGGCCTTAAACGAGGGGTCATTATTTGATGGGGGGGAACAGGAAATCTATTCTTCAATTTACGAGTATAAACATTCTGGCTGGGTTCCCGGATATCAGAGTTTTGCTGAATATCATGAAGACCTTGATGCTGTTGTTATTCTACTTACTAACACCACCGATCCTAAACTGTATATGTGGAATTTGGCAGAAATTGTTTGTAGCCGTATTGTAAAAATACTAAGAAGGCAAAAAAGCTCATAACCTGGTATAAATGGCATTAAAAACGCCCTTTATACTCATCATTAAGCCAAGGATAGGATTAAAATAGTTAAGTCCGCAATGTCCGCATTTGGCCGCAAGCAGACGTTGAGGAAAGTCCGGTTACGACCCCAAGCGGGCGTAGGTTTGGCGTCAATTAAATCATATTGTTAAGGTTTATTTCCATAGAATTAATGACAGCCTCCGCAGGTCTTTATATTCGTCACTCGGCATAGCCGAGCGACTGATTGGGGATAATTAAAGAAATCAGTCAAATGACAACATGAATAACTCTAAACTAATTTTTAATTTATCATCAAGACAGTTGTTGATTCTGACAGCTGTTCTAGTGTTTGAAATCATTATCACAACTACGTTGTATTTTACCCTGTTACAAAAAGAAAAGGAAACAATAGCCCTGGATTTCAAATCGACTTCAAAAGAACTTATATCTGCAATTGAGAAAGAGGTCAGTTTGAATCTCGAAGCATTGGTCTCGATTAAATCGCTTTATTCTGTCACCGACTCTATATCAAGAGAGCAATTTAGATCCTTCAATTCGAATGTATTAAATCGAGTCAACAGCATTCAAGCCTTTGGGTGGATACCAAAGGTGCATTTCGAGGAAAAAACCTTATTTGAATCCATCGCACACAATGATGGACTAACTCAATTTCTGATAACTGAACGATTAGAAGGAAAAATGATTCCTGTCCGTAAACGTGAAGTATATTACCCAGTATTTTATTTAGAACCGTTCATAGGTAACGAAGAAGCACTCGGATTTGATCTTGCTTCTGATCGGACAAGACTATCTGCTCTTGAAAAAGCCATAGAGACTGATGACTTAGCTGCTACCGCCAGAATTACCCTGGTGCAGGAAAAAGGTACCCAGAAAGGTATTCAAGTGGCCATTCCACATAGAAAGCAAGGTAAACTTATTGGATTATTCGCCGGGGTATTCAGAATCGAAGATTTAGTAAACCGTGCTTTGAGTAGTTTTATCAACAAAGATTGCAATTTAGATATTTACGATGTCTCCGCAGAAGAAGGCAATCAACTTTTAGCTCAGTTAAACGAAAAAGATACTCCTGCTATACCTGATAAAGCAACGGTTGAGATTCCTGTGGGCTTGCATTATCAACAAAAAATTGAGATTGCAGACAGAGAGTGGTTAATCCTAAGTACACCTACTCAGTTTTATCTAAACTCATATCCCAATTCGGCTTTGCTAATTCTGGTTATATGCATCATTTTGTCAATTGGAATTTTTTACTTTTTCTACCGAAGCTTTAAAGAGATGAACCAACGGAAGAACATTGAACGAGAAATCATCAACTCCATCATTTTTTCTCAGGAACAAGACAGGGAGTATTTTGCGGAAGACCTTCATGAAGGCTTAGCCCAAATGCTTGCTGGACTATCTTTTCATATACACGCTGTTGAATCAAAATTAAAGAACAGTGGCGATGATGCCTTAAAGAAGAGCCTATCATTAATTAAGGGATACATTTTTCAAAGCTTAGAAAATACCAAGAACCTTGCTAAGGATTTGATGCCAAGGTTAATGATGAAATATGGTTTAGTTGCATCAATTGATCAACACATTGATAATTTAAAAATTACTTCCGATCTCAATATTGAATTTAATGCCGATGTTAAGAAAATGGAAATCGATAAAGAGATTGAAATTACTCTATATCGTTCCATTGTGGCAATAATTGAGAAAATCAAGGCATCACCTACTTCAAAAAATATTTCTATCGAAATAAATGATGATGAGTCCAAACTCCAGGTAATAATTGAAGTGTTTGGTCAAATCAACTTTATCAACGAGTTCAATGTACGATCAAATAACTTCGACTTTTTGCATATTCAGAAACGGATAGAACTTCAAGGAGGACAAATGATAGTAAATCAAGATGCAAAGCGGATAAGTATCATTATGAAGTTTAAATCTCAACTTACTACTGCTAACATCCTTGGATAAAATGAATTAAAAGTCATTTTATCCAAGGATGTTAGCCAAAATCCGAATGTCCGCTTTTGGCCGCAAGCAGACATTCATCCATTCCCAAATTACATCAAGCAATCCAATTAAAAGGTAGGGGTAAGGATACCTTCATTCAGGTATAGTATCAGCCATTCAACGGAGATGTTCTACCCTCTACTATCTATGAGCCTCAGGGAGTCTAAAATTGTAAACCCTGCTTTCTCGAAATACAGAAATTAGCCTTACCCAACCTTTAATTTATATTCATAAATTATCATGCTATTGAAATTAATTTATTCTGCTACATTACTATGAATACGGAACTCAATGTTGAAATAAAATAAATTAGGTATGATGATTCCTAGTATAAGTACAATTCTTGTTATTAGAATTAAAGAAACCATCAGGAATATTGCAGTATCCTAATGTTGTAGGTACTCTAGCTAAGGAAAAGCTTAAGAATAGTAACTTGCAGGTATGGATGATGCAAAGGAGACTGTAGTTCACCTTCTCGGACAATCTTAATTACGATTTCGATGCAAGAAACAGATTTTTCGATTTGGACATATTCAACAATCATTTTTGTAGTGGTATTGGTGTCCAAACTGGCCAGCAAGAAGACTGGTACCGTGGATGTACTGTGGCTGATTGTAGCTGGGGCTCTTTTGACCAACCTGGGATGGTTACCCAAACACAACGAATTTCTTGAGATCATCGGTGAATGGGGCATTGTCTTTATCATGTTCGCACTGGGCCTTGAGGAAGATCTGGGAAGGTTCTCGCAAGGTCTTAAACGTAGTGTCGGTATTGCATTAATCGGTGCAGCGTTCCCGTTCATTGCGGGCTATAGCGTTGCCAGTTTGTTTGGTTATGACCATAACACAGCAATGCTGTGGGGACTGACGATGACCGCAACTGCAATCAGCCTCACCATGATGAGCTTGCGCAGTGACTTATTACACCGTTCCACAGCAGCTACAGGTATTATGACTGCTGCAGTGATTGATGATATATTATCTCTTGTGGGTGTTGCAATGCTAATTCCTATCATTATGGTTAGTACTGCTGCTGATGGGGGTACGTCAGTTTCCTTTTTAACAATAATATGGATCATAGCCAAGGTGGTTATATTCTTTGCCATTACGCTGTTCGTAGGCCTCATTGCCTTTCCTGAAAAGTCCCCGCAACGATTGCCCCCAAATCCCAATTTGTACCAACGGGTCAACCACAGATTCAGCCAAGCTCTGGCCATCATCGGTGCGAGGAATTTTCTTATGGTACACAGAGGGGAGTTCACACCATTGATTATGTTGTTCATCGCTATGTTCCTGGGAGTTATTGCTTATAAACTAGGCTTTCATCCGGCCATCGGGGCTTATTTTGCAGGCCTGTTCCTAACGGCCGATTATTTTGTGCACACTGAGATCAAGTTGGTGAAAAACCCAGAAGGTGAGATCATTAAAGAGCAAAAGCATGATGATCAATTCCAAGCCGCGCACTATGTTATCAAGCACCTATCGTTTACGATTTTCGGGCCGATTTTCTTTGTTAATCTAGGGGGCAAACTGGTTTTTGATACTGAAATCGTGATGAGAGCCCTGCCTATGGTCCTAGCTCTGTTTCCAGCAGTACTGATATTGCAAGTGACATCGGCTTGCTTGGCAGCACGTTTTACTGGTTTCTACAAATGGCATGAAAGCGTCATGATAGGTCTGGGCATGCTAGGACGAGCGGAGCTGGCGTTTATTGTCATCAATATTGCCTTTGTACAGAATAATATCATTGACATTACACAGTTTTACACACTAATGCTTACTGCATTTATGCTCAACATCACTGTTCCCTTAAGCCTCAATTGGTGGAAACCATACTATCTAGGTTTTAAACAACTCAAATTTCTCGGAATAACCTTATCGCGACCGGAGCCGGCAAAGGTCCCGGCTGATATGCATGAATATAAGGAGATGATGGAAAAAGAGCGTCGGCGCTATATGCCTGACAGCTAGGGACTTTCAATAATTTGCCTAAAGTTTATTCACTATTCAACCAGTTAATAGCTCGTTCATCCATATCTCCGAAGTCCAGGTTTTTCTACAGACAACCAGTGCAGGAGAAAATTAATCTGACCCGTTCTCACTTACTACTATGGAGGATCAACAAAGCCCGCAACTGACTTGTAGTTGGGAGAGCTATTACGCTTGTGGTGGGATTCCCAGAGTAAATCCCAATATCCGCTTTGCACGGCCGCTAGAAACTCGAAAAGCCTAACTCCACTTCGTAATGAATGTCCTGGGTCCCGCAGGTGATCGGTGTTTGGTGGACAGCCGATAACAACGGCTCAAGCCCAGACCTTGATACATTTTTGTTATTTTAGTGCTATCATATTATTTGGCCCAGGCCATAGCCTGGACCGTTGTGGCCAATTTGGGAAAAATGTAATTCAATTAATTATGACATTAAATACTGCATCTGATTTTTTTAAAAACTTAATAACAGAGACAGCTGATAAATCTGAAATCCGAGTTTATGAAAAATTCATGGCAATCCTAAATGATTTAAAAAATAAAGATTTAAAGGTAGAGCAGTTACGATCAATAGAAGAAGAGCTTGATTCTCTACATTTAAATGAGATTTCTGAAAACAGAAAAAAACACTTCAAACAAAAACTAACTCTGTTTATAAAATATTTGAAAGAAACATTTTCACTGATTTCCAAAGGATATTATACAGCAATTGGAATAAGTTTAGGAATGAGTTTTGGTGTAGCATTTGGAGCAGCTTTTAATAGTGTTTCCTATGGATTAATTATTGGTATGTTAATTGGATTATTAGTTGGAGCTACAATGGACACTAAAGCAAAAAAAGAAGGTAAGGTTTTGAATACAAAACTGAATTAAAACTGGCTACCACAACGAGTATGAAATCATAGCTCCCCTACAGCACGGCTACGCTTCATACACAAAACATTAAGGCACATTGTCTACGATGAAATCATGTCCTTGTGATATTCTTGCTGCTTGTTTTTATGGTTGTACTTATTATTTACAAGAAAAGGATCTTGCTTTTTTTCGTAAGAGGGAACAGAGACTTTGATTTTGAATTCTACAAGAAACGATTTCGACACTATTTTCTTACAGGATTCGCGAACTTTGACGCCTACTCAAATCCAAAATCCCTATTTTCTCATACCTATAAAGGTCGAGTTTTACATGTTCTAGAACTGATCCCAATTAAAATTGGAACTGACAGCCGCCCTCCCAGAATTACAATGGCCATAAGGAGCTTAAATGGTAAACCCTGCTTCCTCGAAATGCAGAAATTAGCCTTACCCAACCTTTAATTTATATTCATAAATTATCATGCTATTGAAATAAATTTATTCTGCTACATTACTATGAATACGCAACTCAATGTTTAAATAAATCACATTTGGTCCAATGGAATCTCTAATCACTTATCGCAATTTCGTGTTATTTCTGGTCATATTTCTGTTCAGCTATACCGGGGAAGTATCGGCTCAGAACTCATCTTCCGTTGATCCTTCATTTTATGAGAATTACAAATGGCGAAATATTGGCCCGAACCGAGGTGGAAGGTCATTGGGCTGCTCAGGAAGCCCGGGCAGACCGAATGAATATTATTTCGGTGCTACTGGCGGAGGATTATGGAAAACCGTAGATGGCGGTAGTGAGTGGTTTCCGGTCACTGATGGACAGATTTCTTCTTCAAGTATTGGAGCGGTAGCCGTGGCAGAAACCAACCCTGATATTGTGTACATAGGTGGTGGAGAAACCCAATTAAGGGGAAGTATCACCCAAGGTGACGGTGTTTATAAGTCCATTGATGGGGGTAAGACTTGGCGTCATTTGGGATTGAAAGAGACACAGGCCATCTCCAGGATACGTGTGCACCCTACAAATCCCAATATTGTTTATGTGGCAGCCCTGGGACATCCTTATGGAGATAATGATGAACGTGGTGTATTTAAATCAACGGATGGTGGGAATACCTGGAAAAAAGTCCTTTTTGTTAGCAATAAAGCGGGTGCTGCAGATTTGATCATTGACAGGACGAACCCCAAAGTGCTTTACGCTTCCACCTGGCAAGTGTATCGAAAAGCATGGAAAATGTGGGGTGGGGGTCCCCATTGCAAGCTGTTCAAGTCGCTTGATGGTGGAGATACCTGGATTGATTTAACTACAAACCCCGGAATGCCTGAAGGGCCTTTAGGAAAAATTGGAGTGACCGTTTCACCAGCTGATCCAAACAGAGTTTGGGCGGTTATAGAAGCCAACGAAGGGGGCATTTTTCGGTCCGATGATGCAGGATGGACTTGGGAAAGAGTAAACAGCGAACGAAAACTTCGTCAGAGAGCGTTTTATTACTCAAGAATTTATGCTGATCCTTTTGATCGTGAAACCATCTATGGTCTGAATGTGCAATTCTGGAAATCGACAGATGGTGGAAAAACATTTGATACGGAAATCAAGGTAGATCATGGAGACAATCACGATTTATGGATTGACCCAAATAATCCCATGCGTATGATCAGTTCAAATGATGGCGGCGGAATAGTGAGTGTCAATGGAGGCAAAAGCTGGACTGAAGAAGACTATCCTACTTCTCAATTATATCATGTGATGACCACCAGTGATGTGCCCTATCATGTTGCAGGTGCACAACAAGACAATACCACTGTAGCTATACCCAGCGATGGCTGGGGACATATGCAGGCGTGGGGTCCTAATCATGGTTGGTTTTACCCTGTTGGTGGTGGAGAAAGTGGGTGGATTACGCAAAGCCCTACGGATCCAGATGTTTTTTATGCGGGAAGCCAGGGTGCTTTGCTTACCCGATACAACCGAAAAACTGGCCAAACCAGAGATATTCAGGTTTACCCTAGGTTTTTTTCAGGTGAACCAGCCAGTGCATTGCCAGAAAGATGGCAATGGACCTTCCCGATTATGTTTTCTCCTATAGATAATGCGATTATGTATACTTGCTCCCAGCATGTTTGGAAGACAACTAACGACGGCCAGACTTGGGAAAAGATCAGTCCTGATTTGACTTATGCTGATCCTGAAACACTGGGCCCTACTGGTGGCATCATAACCAATGATATGAACGGCCCTGAAATTTATGCCACAGTTTTTGCATTAGCTCCATCAAATCATGATGTCAATGTAATTTGGGCAGGATCAGATGATGGTAAAGTTCATATTACCAAGAATGGAGGTAAAAAATGGACAGATATCACCCCCAAGGAACTACCCAAGTTTTCACGAGTAAGTATTATTGAAGAAAGCAAATTCAGCCCTGGAACACTTTACCTGGCAGCCAATCGCTACCAGGTGGACGATCGTTCGCCCTATGTTTTTAAAACCACAGATTATGGACAGTCCTGGACCAGAATAGTCAATGGCATTAAGGAGGGGCATTTTGCACGATCCATAAGAGAAGATTTGAAGATGCCCGGAATGCTCTACCTGGGAACCGAACATGGTGTCTATATTTCATTTGATGATGGAGATTCGTGGCAATCACTACAACTCAATCTTCCCGATACACCAATCCGGGACCTTGTCTTGCGAAACAATGATATTGTATTGGGCTCTCATGGGAGGAGTTTCTGGATATTGGACGATATTGAGCCGTTAAGACAAGCGAAAACGCTTAATACAGATCAGGAATTAATTTTGTTTCAGCCGGCAAATGCTATTCGAGGAGCTTATAACGCCAACATCCAGTATTACTTAAAAAATGAGGCGGATAGTATCACTGTGGAGATACTGGATAAAAATGGCGAAGTAATCAATACCTTCACCGGCACTGAAACGGAATATACCCCGGATCCCAACATTTCATTTTGGCGGAAAGCGGGTAGTACTGTACCTACTACAGCAAAAGGACTCAATACATTTACCTGGGATTTGAGATATCAGGGAGCTACCTCATTTGAAGGAATGATCGTTTGGAGTGCTCGACCAGACCTTGGCCCGTATGCCCCAATTGGAGAATACCAGGTCAGGGTAAAACTTGGTGATAAGATAAGTGCTCAACCCATTCATATCGAAATGAATCCCAATTTGCGAGGGGTAACTGAAGAGGATTTGATAGCGCAGTTTGAACTCGCATTAAAAATCCGAAACAAAACATCCCTTGCAAATGAAACTGTCATCCAAATCCGATCAATACGCAAACAGGTCAATGAATTGCTAAAATCAAATGAGGACGATCAATTGATACAATCGCTGAACGATATGCTGGAAAAAATGAAAATTATAGAAGAAGATCTCTATCAGGTAAAAAATCAAAGTAACCAGGATCCTTTGAATTTCCCCATTAAACTGAATAACCGATTATCATCTTTAAGACGAAGCATTGAAACTGGACAAGCTAAACCTACCGATGCTGCTTACGTGGTGTTTGATGAATTGAGTAAAGAATTGTCCGGACATTTGAACAAAATGAATCAGTTGCTTAATAATGAGTTGAGCTCGATTAACAGCACCTTGAAAGCCAAAGGACTAAATGAGATTACCGAATAATTGATTTGAACTAAAGAGCCTTATTTTTAAAAGCTATGGGTTCATATTTCTGATTGATATTCTTACTCAGAATATCTTTTACTAGTAGTTCTTCTCCATTGGTAAGAGATGATGAGAAGTGCTTGATGGTGAAGTAATCAGCCATCACCCAATTAGCAGGGGGCGTTTTGAGAACATCATTATTAAGAGAAGAAAGAATAAATAAAAAATCGAATCATCATGAATACTATACATCCTAACATTGCTGTATTACAACAGTTTAATCCCGCTAATATTTCTGCCTCTATCGGTATTATAGCCGAGGATGCCATTTTCCATTATTTTAACCCCATGCTGCCGGACATGCAAGGTGATTACCTCAGGTACTAAACGCTTCAGAAATAATTTCCTGATTTCCAACTTGTATTTTGCATCAGCATGGGCATTCCCCGGCGGGGGTTTTGAGGGTTTCCATCATGACCGGATTTTTGGCTGCCTTGCAGATGAATCGAGACAAAATATGGTCAACATGTGATGACGCAAAGTATGTTGACCAGAGAATTGTACCACTCTTGGAGCGTAAAAAAATCGATGACAAAACGCGCGAATTGAGTTTTGAAAAACCGGCCGAATTTCAGCACCAAAAAGGACAGTATGCCATTCTAAACATCATGAAGCCGAAAATAACCGAGTTGGATTTACCCTATCGCTGGCTTCCCGTTGTTTCTTCTGCGGAGGAAGATAGAATACGGTTTCATATTGAACTTGATGGCAGCAGCTTTTCTAAAAGTTGTGAGCTTATCGATAATGGTGATGAGGCTATTATATATGGACCTATGGTTTAGTTCAGAACAAATAAAAAAGCACGAAAGCACAACATGGTATATACGTTCATTGCCTCCTTACGTCGGTAACACCGCATATACCTGACCGTTAGACATGAGAAGTTATTACTACCACACTAAATCTGCACTTCTTCTGTGGGAATCTTTGCAATCAAAAGGTAAATACATGGCACCACCATCAAATTTAAAATAGTAGCCGACAACAATCCTCCCAGAATTACAATGGCCATGGGGCTTTGGATCTCACTGCCCGGCTGGCCGACTTTCAAAGCCAGGGGAACCAGAGCAAGCCCTGTGGTGAGGGCAGTCATGATTATAGGGTTAAGCCTGTCCAGGGCCCCTTTACGGATCAGTTCCATGCCATGAACACCATCCCGCTGCAGGTCCTCGTAGCGCGATACCAATAATATTCCATTTCTGGTGGCAATGCCGAATAAACTGATAAAGCCTATAGTTACTGCAATATTTATGATTCCGGTGGTAGCATAGACCACCACTATTCCTCCAATAATAGCCAAGGGCAAATTGAGCAAAATAATGGTTGCTAATTTTACCTTTTGAAATTCCAGGTAAAGCAAAAGGAAAATAATCAGTATGGAAAGTATCGCAGTGATTAACAACAATTGAGAGGCTTTGGTTTCACTTTCGAATTGTCCGCCGTATTCTACCCGGTACCCTTCCGGCATAGTGATATTTTCGCTAACCACATCCCTTATCTCATTTACCGCCCCCAGAAGATCCCTCCCTTGAACATTAGCAGCCACCACTATCTTTCGTTGCACATTTTCTCTTTCAATGGTATTGGGGCTACTCAGTGATTTAATGTTGACTAGCTGATCCAGAGTGAGGTGATAGCCTTGTGGCGATGCGATCAAGGCGTTTTCCAGGATTTCAATTTTATCCCGGGCATTTTGTTGAAAGCGTACCACCAGATCAAAATACCGCTCCCCCTCATATATTTCACCCACTTGTTTCCCCGCAAATGCGATATTCACCTGTGCCATAAGATCTTCCACCGTCATCCCATGAGCTGCTAATAGTTGACGATTCGGTGTGATACGTACTTGGGGCACCTCTATCTGTTGAGTGACCGCTACATCCGCCAATCCCTCTACGTTCTGCATTTGCCCTTCAATAGATTTTCCTAATTGGTAGAGCAGGCTCAGATCGGGTCCAAAAATTTTAACGGCAATGTTAGCCCTGGTCCCGGAAAGCATATGATCAATCCTGTGCGCAATGGGCTGGCCTATGGTGATATTGACCCCGGGGACCACGCTTAGTCGATCTCTAACCTCCTGAAAGAACAGGTCTTTCTTCTTTTCGCCCAGAACAAAGGGGGCATCGATTTCAGCGGCGTTAACGCCTTGGGCATGCTCGTCAAGTTCGGCGCGGCCGGTCCTTCTGGTAACCACAGAAATTTCCGGTAATTCCAACAATAACTGTTCCACCAGCTTTCCGGTTTTGTTGCTCTCCACCAAAGACATCCCGGGAGTTCCTACTACACTTATTACCAGGGAGCCTTCATTGAACTCTGGTAAAAAGCTTCTACCCAAGCGACTGAACAGGAATAAACTAACAATTAATGCTAAGAAGGTTAGGCCAATGACGGTTCTGGGGAACCTCAAACAAAAATCCAGTATCGCCCCATATTGGATTTTTATCCATTGTTCTACCGGAGTTCCATTACGATTTTTGCTTAGCATACCTTCATCTTTCAATAAGAAAGAACATAAAACCGGAGTTACGGTAATCGCCACCAGTAGCGAGGCCAGTATCGATGTTACAAAAGAAATACCCAATGGTCTTAACAACCTTCCCTCCATGCCTCCCAGAAAGAATAGGGGCACAAACGAAACCAGAATGATCAGGGTCGCAATAATAATGGAGCTGCGGATTTCAATGGATGCATTCTTTATTACGGTTATAAAAGACTCTCTTTGCGAGGATGATTTTTGGGCATTTTGCCGAAGTCGTTTGTATACATTTTCTACATCGATTATGGCGTCGTCAACCAAAGCTCCGATGGCTATTGCCATCCCCCCCAGACTCATAGTGTTTATAGTGTACCCCAACAATTGTAATACAATAACAGATGCCATTAACGAAATGGGTATGGCCAATAAGGATATGGCCGTAGTTCGCCAGTTCATTAGAAAAATAAACAGCACGATCACTACAAAGAAGGCCCCCTCCAATAGAGTCTCTTCGAGATTATCCACGGAAGCCTGGATAAAATCCGCCTGACGAAAGATTTGACTGCGGATATTCACAGAAGCGGGTAAAGTATTACTTAAATCCGCAATGGCCTGGTCTAAACTTTGGGTTAGGTCCAGGGTATTTATGTCCGGTTGTTTGGAAATAGTGAGAATAACCGCAGAGCGGGCATTGAGCGAGCCACTGCCAATTTTGTCCGCTGCACCGATTGCTACCGAGGCCACATCCCTGACCTTAACAGCCTGATTGCCCACATGTTTGACCAGGGCATCTTCCAGAGCCTCCAGGGAATAGGCCCTGCCATTTCCCTTTATAAGGTATTGCTTACCATATTGATTCATAACCCCCCCTTGAGTATTATAATTGGCTTCGCCTACCTTATCAGCAAGCTCCTCCAGGCTTAACCCATAATATTTCAATTTCTCAGGGTCGGCATAAACCTGGTATTGCTTAAAGTCCCCTCCGATCACGATCACGTTGGCCACACCTCCGAGGGCCTTTAGCCTGGGACTTATGACCCAATCGGATAGCGTCCTTAATTCCATAGCAGACAAACTATCGGATTCCACGGCCAGCAGCATGATCTCACCCATTATGGAAGATACCGGAGCCATGGTGGGGGTGCCTGCGTCACTGGGTAACCGTTCCTGCACTAAAAGCAACCTTTCGTTGACAATTTGTCGGGCCCGGTAAATATCAGTTCCCCAATCAAATTCGGCCCAAACAATGGAAATCCCAACCGCTGATGCGGAGCGCAAGCGGCGTATGTTAGGAGAGCCATTTAAAGCCGTCTCCAATGGAAAAGTGATCAGCTTTTCAACTTCTTCTGACTCCAGACCATGAGCCTCCGTAAGAATGGTCACCGTAGGAGCGGTGAGGTCCGGAAACACATCGACATTCATGGTTTTGGTTAGGTATACCCCTGCTAAAATCAGTATTAGAGCCCCCAGAAGTATTACAAATCGATTTTGCAGGGATACAGTTAGTATTCTATTCAGCATTTTAGAAGTGTTAATGTGAGTGCCCATGACCGGGCGCCTGATCCGCCATCCCGGCCATTTTTACTTGAAAAGTCCCTGCCGTGACCACTATTTCATGCTCCCGCAATCCCTGCAGGATCTCCACCGTGGCGCCGTTCCTCCTGCCTACAGAAACCTGTCGCCGTTGGTATTGCTCACCAGTTACCTGAACCATTACCGAGTAAACCCCGTAATCCTCCAGTAAAGCTGACTCCGGTATAACAATACTGGCTCTCGGTCCACCCAAGGCAATCTGAACTTCAGTGATTCCACCCAACGGTGATTCCACGCGCTCATTTACCTTAGCAAACAATGGGATCAATGGTTGATCACTGGCAATTTCCTGTCCCACCGAAAGAATTTCTCCCCCAGAGGTTTGTATATCCGACCAGATCCCTGGTTTCACCTGATACCAAATGTTGTGTATGGTGTTTAATTTAGAGGCGAAAGCAGGACTAACCTGAGCTTCTAATATTCTGGCATTGGAAGTGCCAATTGTTAGTAACTCATCCCCTTGCTCAACATAATCGCCATTATCGATTTCAATGGATTGAACAAAGCCTTCAAAGGGTGTGGTGATCTGCTTGCTGCCTGCTGAATAACCAGCTCTTAGTGTTTCCAGTGAGGTCAATGCTACTTTGTATTTGTTCTCCACCTGTTCAAATTCTGCTTGGGCTATTATTTTTTCCTCTAATAATGCCTTTTTTCGTTGGTATTCGGAGTTGGCCAGCTGGAAGTCCGCTTCAGCTTTGGAAATAGCAGCCTGTAAATTATCAGTAGCAAATCCCTCGCTGCTGATTGACATTAATAGTTGCCCTTTGGATATGACGGTACCTTCGGTAAGATTGTCAATGGCGTAATTCACTACCCCGCTGGCGGTGGCGTTTAACAATTTGTAGCCTTCGGGGGTAGCCTTCCAGACACCGGAAGTGTGGATTACATCAAAGACCTGCCCACTGGTGGCAGGCTGCGTCCTGAACTCAATGTTCCAGGCCTGTTCCTTGCTGAAATTTATCAGGTCTGGAGGTTCCGGCGGTGCTGTATTACCTGACAATGCCTGTTCTCGGTTCTCATATACGGATATATTATCCAGCACGATTTTCTCCTGCAAGTTTGCCCCCACAATGTCGATTTGCAAGCTGTGCAAACCGGAAGTTTTGGGTTGCAAAGCTGGCGAATAAACTCCTAGAGAATGGGATTTATCCACGGTTTGCCGTATTCCACGCGGTCCCTGGATTAAACTGAGGGTAATTTGTGCGTCCACCAGTGGTTGGAAACCTTTCAATTTCGTCAAATGAATTTCAAAGGTACTGGTAGTACCTTGGGAAAGTGGAGGAAACTCCAGATATACTTCCAGACTGTCCGTAATGACGGTTTTTTTGATCAATTGCTCGGTAGCATGCGAATGTCCGCCAGCGGTTTCATGGGAATGACCTTCATCCCCCGGTTGACAGGCGGTGATCATCACCGCTGCCAATAAGGTATAATATTTCATAATGAGTATGTATTCAGTCCAAGAGTCCTGTCCCTGGTTTCTAAAAAGGACCTTGACGGAAGTGGCTTATGCATAGTCGAGACCTATGAACACCGCCAAAATCGGATATCAGGGTTATGTGGGAACAGAACCGATACTAGGAAAAGATTCAGGTTGAAAAAGGACTGGGAGGTGCACGCTGCCCGCGAATCCCACAAGATCGCTCCATAGGGTGGAAAAAAGCCTTGTACGGGGCTGGGTTACTATTCGTTTCAGAGTACGTGATGGGAGCCGAAATAAGTGCAAAAGAAATGATATTATTTTTAACCTTGATCTTTTGCTTATGACCGGCAGTATAAAAATTTGAATCGTCAGGAGGGTAGTTGCTGTGAGTGTGTTTTTCTAACAACCTGCCTAAAAAGCCAATGGGATAGGAATCGTGGTGATGATGTTCCTGTTCTTGGTGATGATGTTCCTGATCGTGATGATGATGGGGCCTTGCCTCGTCGTGGGGGTGATGGTCGAGGTTCTGATGATGCTGATGGGGTAATGATTGATGTATCAGGTATACACCGAAGATAATCAGAATAATGGTTGAAAGTAATTTTCTATACCACCACATGGTATACAAGATAGCCAATATTCGAGCCAAGCCCAAATATGAATCGATCTCTGTAAATAGCTAAAAACGTTGGATACGTAGGGTACTATGGATGTCCGGGCACATTATCGTGAACATGTGCTGTGGAATCGTTGACTTCAAACTCCTCCTGTTCGTGATGGTGGTCGTCTTCATCATGCGAATGTTCTTGCCCGTCCTCATGTGAATGTGTATTATTTTCATCCTGAGTATGCGTGGGGTCACCGTCCGCTTGAGAATTCTTGTCGGGGGTGGAACAAGAGATCAGCATTACCGTCAGAGATATGAGTATCAATAGTTGTTTCATAGAGAATTTATGCCTTTCAATTAACCTTAGTCATTTTTTTACTAAATTAAGTGGATTAATCTACTTAACCAATGAAGAAATTCACATTTACGCTTTCTGCTATCCTAATATTGGTGACCTTGAGTTCACACGATATGTTCCTCAAATTGAAGAGCTATTATGTATCGGCAGATTCAAATATTGACATACATCTCTATAACGGGACATTTGATAAAAGTGAAAATGTTATCACACGTGACCGGATGACGGATGTATCTATGATCTATCCTGATGGCACGCGAGACCGTTTAACAAATGACAGTTGGACGGACCAGGGAAACATCACTGTGCTTAGTACTCAGACCAAAGATCCAGGGAGTTACGTGGTTGGAGTTTCCACGCTGCCAAAGATGATCGAATTGTCAAGTGAAGATTTTAACAATTATCTGGCTCATGATGGTGTGATGGATGTGTTAAATGAACGAAAAAAGAGTGGGGAAGATCAAAAGAATGCCCGGGAAAAGTACTCCAAGCATGTGAAGGCCATATTCCAGGCGGGAGCCAGTAGCAGCGGTCATTATAAGAAAAAGCTCGGTTACCCCATCGAATTTATACCCGTGCAGAATCCCTATGACTTGAAAGTAAACGGAGATCTGCAAGTTCAATTATTGAGTAAAGGCCAACCGGTCAGCAATCAATTGGTTTACGCCAGTTACGCAGGATTTCATGGCCATAGTGATACGGGAGGACATGTGGAAGCGATTAAGACCCGTACCAATAATAAGGGAGTAGCTACCATAACCCTTTCCAAGGCAGGACACTGGTATGTACGCGCCATTCATATGGTTAAAAGTAATGAGGAGGGGGTTGACTACGAATCCAATTGGGCCACCCTAACCTTTGAAATTAAAGAATAAGGTTAATCTTTATTGATTACAGGGAATTAATGGTAATTTTCAAGATTCATCGGAATTTAAAAGTGGGAATAGCGCTTTAAATCACCCAAAATACGTTAGACCTGCTACTATTAATTTGTCTATGCGATCCCTGTATGGCTGCATTTTGTTGGTTTTGTTGAGCTCCTGCTGGAACGATGACCTTCCTTTTGACTTCAAACCGGAGCAAGCTTTAACTGGTACCTGGGAGGTTTCCGAAGGGGTTTTTCTATGGGACAACAATACCCGGATCAGCACCATTAATCCCGTATTTGAATCGTTGCCCTCCGTTTCCATGGAGTTTGCTGATTCCGATCGCTTCCTAGTCAGGTACTCCTTCATTGTAACGGACAACGATGATTCGGTAACCTTCGCCAACGGACTGCAGGAAGGAGCTTTCGATCTAATGGTGGATGAAAATACATTCCTCTCTTACAACGGTATCATTACATTTACAGAAAATACCACCAACACCACTGATGAGTCCGACATAAGATTTATTTTAGGCAATGAGGTAGATACCCTGTGGATCGAGAATATGGCTTTGAATAATTTACTGGATGGGGAGGTAACGGGGATTTTCGTGCGTAAGAACCAGTAAACCCACCACTACTGTACCGTTATAAAACCGATTTTAGCTTCTAAATCTGTGTTGGTGCCGTCTGAAACCTCCAGAATTACATCATAGCTACCGGCATTGTTATAAGTTACCGCTACGTCCTGATTGGTAGATGAGGATGGTTCTCCTCCCGGAAAAGACCATGCCCATTCTACAGGATTGCCCATAGTCTCATCTGTAAAGAAAATCGTCTCGCCGGCTGTTATATCCGTTTTGTCCGCAGAGAAATCCGCTTCAAAATTTACCGTAATGTAAGCTGTTTTGGTTTCAATATCTGATCCTGCAGGATTGGAGACTTCTAATGTTACGTCATAAACACCCGGGGTGCTATAGGTAATGACGGGATCTTCGCTGTCGAAGGTGGAAGGATTTCCGCCGGGAAAACTCCAGCTGCGAAAGTCGACCAGTCCGGTGGACAAATCAGTGAATGTAACCATACTTCCTGCAGGTACTGTGGTCAGATCCGCTGAAAAGTCTGCCATAGGTGCTTGCAGATCATCATCATCGCATTGAATACTCATCACAGCCAGGACCATGAGCAAGACGATAAGCTTTAATTTAGAGGAGAGCATTTTATGGCGGTTGTTGGTTCATCAAGATCGAAATTACCAATTTCTTAATTGGTGGACAATAGGTGATATTATTTGATATCCTACTGAACAAGGGAAATAGTGACTCCGGATACCGCCCGTGTAGTCAGCGATCATTTTTAAAATTCCCTCGGAATCGCTCAATTATGTACACACCTACTTAATCTTTATGTTAACACTCAATCATATTCACAATGGTCATTCTCCCCTGAATTCAGAGCAACTTCAGATCGTAAGCCACTTGACCAGCATGTGGTGACCGTGCACCGTTCGACCGGACAGCCGATCCCGGCTAGGAAGCTGCCCAAATCAACAGCAGCATATAACCTACAACGAAACCCATAAATATTACCAGGTAGATAATACCCAGACGTATATGTTGCTGGCCTTTTCCCCGGCGGTATTTACCGCCGTCCCACCTGTCGATGACATCAGATTTCGTCTGCGATTCATTTAAAATCCTGTATCCCTTATAGAAGTTATAGAAAACGGAAATAGGAGCCCCAAGGATTCTCCTGTCCGTGCATTTGATAGCCGTCAAACAAAATTTATAAAACTAATTCAGTACCTTATTCTTAAATCCTATAAGTATGATTAGATCTGCCCTTACTTGTTATGCGATAATATCAATACTGACTGCTACCGGTCAGTCAGATACCCAAGCATGGCGGCATTTCCATTTGCAGGAACTTATCGTTGAGCAGGTTACAAAACAGAAAAGGTATTTGCCTTTCTTAGACGAAGGTTCAATCAGCGCTGGCATCTATGAGTTAAGGACCCATGATGAGGACCGTCAGCAACCTCATTTGATGGATGAGATCTACTTTATCCTCAACGGCAAATCGCGTTTCAATGTGGAAAGTCAGACCACTACATTGGAAGCTGGTGACGTACTTTTCGTACGTGCGGGGCTGGACCATAAATTTTTGGACATCTCGGAGGATCTGCGAACCCTGGTATGGTTCAGTGGATCCAAAAATACCGATCACGACTTCTATTGGAAAAAGTGGAGTGCCCCCCATAAGGCCATTCCCCGCCTTAGGGCTGAGAATACTTGGGATGTATTTTTAGAAGTGCCAACCATGGTTGCCGGCGTATACAGTTTGCCTGCGAGAGTAGGCGGCGACTCAGTATTGACCCATAAGGAAGATGAGATCAACTATGTGGTAAAAGGCCGTGCCAAGTTTGCTATCGGAGAAGAGGAGATTGAAGTATCTCCAGGGTCAGTTATTTATATAAAAGCCGGGACAGGGCACCGTTTTTTTGACCTGGTGGGTGATTTTCAGGCATATATCATGTTCGTACAATAACCCTATTTCAGGATATCGAACATTCGACTATACTTAATGGTGAAGCTGCGGTTATTAATGGTACCATCGCCATTTACCTGATTAAATACTACGAATAGACCGGTATTGGCTTGTTGCAACCAGCCGAACCGCAAATTGGCGGACCAGGTATCCGCTACACTGTTGTGTTGAATAAGGCCCTGGGCAAACATCCGCGGTGAAAAAGCATAGGACAAACGTGCTCCGAATACTGTGGTGCTGAACTTGCCGTCGGGAATATTAAAATTGCTTTGTTGCAGGGTGTATTCCGAATTGAAACGGTCTCCGATCCGTATGCCTAAGGTGCCGCTGTTTAAAAAGCGGTCCCCGCCAAATGACCCTCCTAAAATATGCCGGGTACTGATGTAAAAATTCTTGCTGGGATTGGTTTGGAACACCAGCTGCATTTCGGCATGGTCGTAGGTACCGGCCGGCACAGTGACGTCCTCAAAAATATCGAAACTTTCCACCACACCTTCCCGGGTAAAGTTGACTCCGGTGTGAACCTCAAATCCACTGCGCCACACCCAGTGATTGTCCACATGTAAAAATCCGGTTTCCTGAAATCCGCTGAAGTTCCAGTACCCTCGATAGGATACATGAGGTCGATTCTCCAAAAACTTCATTTTGTTACCCTCTTTAGCCCTGATGGTTTTGAACGCCAGGAATTCAGCCTTGCGAAAGGCTTTTCTGAATAAGAATCCCATTTCCGGATTAAAATTTTCTCCAACTTCTGTATAGGCGGCATTAAGGATCCAGCCGTCCCAAGAATAGTTGGCTTTAAAGTTGAAAGAATGTTGATCACTGCTGACGCCTGGAGTCTTCGTTTGCGCGTAGTAACCGGAAAGCTGAGCTTTCTTACCCAAGCCCCAACGTCCGTCAACTGCATAGGTGCGATTATAGTCATAGGGGTTGGAGGAGGTCAGGTCGTCTGATAATCCACCCAAGCCTTTGCGGTTCATGAAGGCTACGCCGATGGCGGAGCGGGCGGCGAATTGATGATTGACCCGCAACATAGAGAAATTCATTTTTTCAATGTTTTCATTTGCAGTTACCAGGTCCTCCGTAAACATGGACAACAACCCAACGTAGGTGTTATTAATTTTTCCGGTGAGCCTGACGCCCCCAATAATAGGTACCACACTGCCACTGTCGCTGATGCCGATACGCCGACTAAAAAAGAGGTCGACTTCACCGGGGCTGCCAACACTGAACTGTCCGGCGTTCTCTAGGAAGAAGGGCCTCTTCTCCGGAAAAAATAAATTAAAACGGTCCAGATTAACCTGCTCATTGTCTACTTCGACTTGTGCAAAGTCGGTATTATAGGTTAAGTCAAGGGTTAAACTGGGCGTAATGCTGTATTTCACGTCCAAACCGGCATCGGCATCAAAGTCTGTTTTAGGATCGGTCGCTTCAAAATCCTTACTGACTTCACCCAGCACGTAAGGAATGATTTTCAAATTGCCGGGGTTTCGCAGGTTCAAACCCTGGAGATCACCTGCCAGTGATAGTCGCTTGATATCGAATTGCAAGGGTAATGGCGCCCAATATACAATTTCGTTGTTTTTGCGGATGTTCCGTTGAAAATTAATACCCCAGGTTTGGTTGTCGCCTGAATTGAACCTCAATGTTCGCAATGGGATAGCGAACTCCGCACTCCAGCCGTATTCGCCAACCTGCGAACTAACCTCCCAGGAGGCGTCCCAATTGATATTGAATCCTCCGATTACACCGCCTTGT
>JAOTYN010000210.1 GCA_029861825.1 Cyclobacteriaceae bacterium | reverse complement strand
CATATACTTCATTACGATCTGCCATCCCAGCCATTCACCAATACGGCCTGGGCATTTATTGCCGATCTCTACGGTGGTGGGGCGCTCGTCCATATACTTTTTCTTTGTAAAATGGCTGGTTTCATAGAGCAGCTTTTTTTCCACAAAATGAGCCCAGATCACATCCTGATTGTTGTAGACGTTAGTCAAGTCTTGCCCGCTGTACCCAATGAGCAGACTGTCGGTAGCAAATGGTAGTATCTGCTGAGAAAAATAGTATGCTTTTCCGAAATAGATCATTTCCGCCAGCATAGTCTGATCCTCGAAAGGGCTTCTGTTATAAGGGGTGGAAAGCAATAAGACTGACGAGGGAACAATGTATTCGGGACGGTAACGCTTCAATATGTAATTAGGGAAATCCAGAGGTCGATAGGTGGCGCTATCACCTAAGTAATATTCCAGTCCCACTATAATTACGCTATCGGAAACATATAGATCATTGCCTGAGAATCCGGTCACTGCCGTGTATATCCGAGGTACCTGTGATTGGGGGTAGTAATTTTTTAAATACTGAAAAGCCTGTTGAAATTCCTGTTGTAAATCAGACATATCCCCAAATACTTCTTCGATCTCCTGCTGCAATACCTTACTTCCTGGATTGGACAGGAAATTCAACAGATAATTGACGGCCAGGCTATCGTGGGGATACTGATCGACATGTAAAAATTCTTCCCCGAACAATCTGTGTTCATTCAAAAATCCCGCAACCTCTTCTTTGGTGGAGAGTTGAAATAATTGCTGGTCCCAACGCGTTATTTGCAGAGAAACATCAATATCAGAAACATCAGGGGGTTCTTTATCGCTAGAGTTGCAGGCACTGAAAATAACTACTATTATCATCACCAATGCCAAACCGAGGTGATTCGATTTCATAAACACAAAAGTATTTATTTATTTTAGAATTAATGAGAAAATACCTGCTTATAACACTGTGCACCCTGGGGATGCTATCCGTTCAGGCACAGAGCAGGGCCGGGCTTAAATTAGCGCCTAACCTATCTTTTAACCGGATTGACTCCAACTCCGACACCTTACAGCTTTCCCCCGCAGGCTCCGGTGGCCGATTCATATTTGGTCCGGTACTTGATTTCGAGTTGGGAACTACCGACAATTACTTTACTACCGGGATCTTATTTGCTAATCAAAGAGTAGGCCTGGAGGCGGACATTCCAGAGTCGGGAACCCGCTTGCGGGAAGTCTATACACTTCAATATTTACAATTTCCTACCACCTTTACTTTCCTAACCGATGAGATAGCCCTGGACAAAAGGCTCTATTTTGAAGTGGGAAGTATTTTCGGAGTGAAGATAAATGAGAAAGACAAAAGTCCCGAACAAATGCTGATCCGCAAATTCAATACCTTCAATTTATCAGCAGTTTTAGGAGCGGGTTTGGAAATCACCATGGGTACCAGTACCACCATGTCCCTGGGCCTGGTGTACTATCGTGGTCTAGGGGATGTGGTATCTACACAAACCCCAACCGATGCACCTATCAGCATCAAGAATGATCAGCTTAGCCTGGATTTTACGGTGCGGTTTTAGGCCGTTTCAAGTTGAATGATATCCCCTTCCTTATTCAGGAACTTGAATTCTGTAATGGCTAGGGATGAATCTTGTTCGACTCCCACCCATTTGTTGTATTTGAAGAGCCATTTCATACGTTCACTGATCAGTCCTTTGGTAAAATACGCGTAAAGGAATGGATGCACGGCAACAGTTATATGCTTTTCATTTTGTTTCTTCAGCAGATGCTGCAGATTTTCTTCAACCTGGTCCGAAACCAAAATAGAGGCATTGATCTTTCCGCTTCCCTGACAGGTAGGGCAGGTCTCCTGAGTGCTAATGGTTAGTTCAGGACGTACCCTTTGCCGGGTTATTTGCATCAATCCGAATTTGGTAAGGGGCAGAACCGTGAATTTGGAACGATCGTCCTTCATAAATTCCTTGATCTTTTTGAAAAGCATTTTCTTATTCTCTGCTTTCCGCATATCAATGAAATCAATCACGATTATGCCACCCATATCCCGCAGTCTAAGCTGACGGGCGATCTCCCGGGCGGCGTGTAAATTCACGGTAAGCGCTGTTGTTTCCTGATCGGTTTCGGCGTTGGATTTATTACCGCTATTCACGTCAATTACGTGTAGGGCTTCAGTATGTTCAATTACCAGGTAACCGCCACCAGCCACACTCACCGTTTGCCCAAATAGGGATTTCATCTGCTTTTCGATACCGTAGTTTTCGAAAAGCTTGCTTTTCCCATTGTATTTCTTGACGATCTTGGATTTCTCCGGGGCAATTTTATCAATAAAATCCTTGACCTCTTTGTGGATCTTAGCGTCGTCGGTTACGATGGAATCGAAGGATTCATTTAATACGTCTCGCAGAATGGAGGAGGCACGGTTCATTTCTCCGATCACCTTATCGCGGGGTTTGGCGGTACGAAGCTTTTTAACGCCGTCGTGCCAGTTTTTCAGAAGGTTTCTCAGATCTCTGTCCAATGCGGCCACCTCCTTGCCGTCAGCTACCGTTCGAATAATGATACCAAAATTCGCAGGCTTAATGGACGATAAGAGTCGTTCCAGCCTTTTCCGTTCTCTGGAATCTGGAATCTTTTTACTTATACTGACGCCATTGGCAAACGGCACCAGAATTAAATATCTGCCGGCTATTGATAACTCGCAGGATAATCGCGGTCCTTTTGTTGAAATAGGTTCCTTGACTACTTGTACTAATATTTGCTGGTTTTTGGTAAGAACCTGATTGATCTTACCAAGTTTATTGATGTCGGGCTCAATTTTGAACCGGTCCAGCTTTCCAGAAACATTTCTTCTTCTTTGTACAAGTTTTGTGAATTTGTTTAATGAACTAACCTTGGGACCTAAGTCCAGGTAGTGCAAAAAAGCGTCTTTTTCGTATCCAATATCAATGAAAGCTGCATTTAACCCAGGGACTACCTTTTTAACTGTTCCCAGGTAGATGTCACCAACTGTAAATTGGTCACCGCTTTCGTCATAATGGAACTCAACTAGGTTTTTATTTTTTAAAAGGGCTATGCGACATCCGTTTTGAGTAGAGTTAATAACTAAATCGTTACTCAAGATTGTATTGTTTATTTAAACATAGATGTAGATAGCAAAAGAAGCTAAGGGCGCTACCCCTAATTATTTCTTCTTATGTCTGTTTTTTCTAAGTCGCTTTTTCCGCTTATGGGTAGCGATCTTATGTCTTTTTCTTTTTTTACCACAAGGCATAATCAAGTTTCTTTAAGTCCCGGTACTGCGACTGGGAACATTTACAATATTATTTTAGTTCTTTTAAATACTCATCTACGCTGGCCTGAATCTCTGGATGGGGGTCCATACTTTGAACTTTGCGAAACTGCTTAAGTGCCTGGTCTCGCGCATCCAATTTCATGTAAGCCACGCCTAAATAAAACTGTCCCTCCAGGTTAGTAGAGTCAACAGTGATCAATTTTTCAAATCGCTGCACGGCTTTGTCCAGTTGGTTTGACTGTAAGGACAACAAACCCAGATGATACAAAGCTACCCTGTTTTCGGGATCCTGTTCCACCACTTCCCTGAGCTTGACCACCGCTTGCATAGGCTGCTGAGGTAAATAAGTTAACGCCAATTTGGCTTTCGCATCACTAAGCTGGGGTTGGTTTTCCAACACCTGCTCAAAGTAAGAACGCGCTTTTTGACCCCAAATATCTTGCTCCTCCAGATCCACTGCGTAGCTGTAGGCTTCATAGTAAGCCTCTGCCGTTTGCAATAAACGCTCTTGACTGGGTTCAATCTGTGCCGCTTTTTCGCGATAAACCGCGGCACTGTCCAGCATATTCAGCTCTGTGAACAAACCAGCCAAGGAATCTGCAAAGCTAGCACTTTTTTGGGTATTATTCTGGTTTTTAAAGCCTTCTTTGAGGTCACTTATACGTTGTGCCTCACTATCAGACAATTCGAAAGCATGGGCTTGCTCTACATCGGTGTTGGAATCAACTGCGATGGGAGTTCCATTTTGATCCTGCTGGTCCTCCACCACTACATTGGGTAAAAAGTACATACCTACTACCAAAAGTACTCCAGCAATGGACAATATTAATCTGGTAAGGTGCATACCCTCAATTAGCGAGAGTTACCGCTAGTCAGCTGTTAAGGCTTCTAACGCGGTCGCTATTTTTGACTTTTTCAATAAAAACTTTGGAAGGTTTAAAGCTTGGTATATAGTGCTCGTCAATAATGATAGCAGTATTTTTGGAAATATTCCTGGCTATTTTGCGGGCACGTTTCTTGTTTACAAAGCTTCCAAAGCCTCTTACGTATATATTTTCTCCGTTCGACATGGAATTTTTCACCACACTAAAAAAGGCTTCTACTGCGGTGCTCACATCGGCCTTATCTATTCCAGTTTTTTCAGCTATTTCTGCTATAACATCTGCTTTAGTCACTGTTCTTATTTTTAATTAAAAAATTGGTTAAAATATTAATTACCAAGTAATTTAGGGATGACAAAGGTATACTGTCCCGCCTTAATTTAAAAGCAAATAATTTAAAATTATTGTAAAAGATCCCCTCAAATTATTCACGTTGAACAGTAGCACACCTCATGAGGTATTTACCAAAGAACTCCTTTCATGGTATCAAATATACCATCGTGAATTACCCTGGCGAGATACCAAAGACCCTTATAAGATCTGGCTTTCGGAAATTATCCTTCAGCAAACCCGGGTGTCTCAAGGGCTTCCTTATTACCAAAGATTCGTAGCGGCCTACCCAAGGGTGGAGGATTTAGCTCAAGCCCCGCTGCAGCACGTGATGCGGCTGTGGCAAGGGCTTGGTTATTATTCCCGAGCCAAGAATTTGCACAAATGCGCCTTGATGGTAATGCAACAGCATGAGGGTCGCTTCCCCAGAGCATACCAGGACTTATTGAAGCTGCCGGGTATTGGCGACTATACTGCTTCGGCCATAGCATCGTTTGCCTATTCGCAAGCAGAACCGGTGGTCGACGGAAATGTATTTAGAGTTATTTCCCGGGTATTTGGTATTACTTCCGACATTACCAAACCAGCCGTTCGCAAGGAGTTTAAGCAAGCAGCTCGTGAGTTGATGCCGGCTACGGCCCCGGACACGTTTAATCAGGCCATCATGGAATTCGGGGCATTGCAATGCACACCCAAGAAGCCAGGTTGTCGAGAGTGTCCATTCGGGGAGACCTGCCATGCTCTCAATCATAATTTGGTTAATGACTTGCCTGTAAAATCTAAAAAAACTAAAACTCGTGACCGGTTTTTCAACTATTTTTTGGTTAGATATCAAGATCAACTGCTGATGAAGGAGCGCACCGCAAAAGATATCTGGCAGGGACTTTTTGACTTCCTGCTGTTGGAACAGGACACGTCATATGAACCCATGGCCAGCCTGGAACAACACTTGCCAGGTGCCGATTTCATGTCGAAAGCTACGGTGTCGGAGCCCTCTCCGGTATACAGGCACAAGCTATCTCACCAACACATACACGCCCGATTTACAGAGATCGAGCTATTGCATGAGCGACAAGTACAGGCTTGGAAGGAGGTCTTTGATTTGCAGCAATTTGAAGTGGAAGAAGTGCAAAAATTGCCAAAGCCTATTTTGATTGACAATTATTTGAAGGCTGTTATATTTTAGTTAAATTTAAAAAAGAACATTAATTTTAAGCAATCGAATTTTTAGTTTATGGCTGGGGTAAATAAAGTAATTTTAGTAGGTAATTTGGGAAAGGATCCTGAAGTGCGACACTTGGAAAGTGGGGTTATGGTAGCTAATTTTACCTTAGCCACTACGGAATCCTATAAGGACCGAACTACCGGTGAAAGGAAGCAAGTAACGGAATGGCACAATATCGTGCTGTGGAGAGGTTTAGCGGAAGTGGCAGAGAAATATCTGAAAAAAGGCAATCAGGTTTATGTAGAAGGTAAGCTTCGAACAAGATCCTGGAATGATCAGGAAGGGAACACCCGTTATACCACTGAAGTGGTGGCCGACAACATGACCATGCTAGGAGGAAGACCTCCGGTAGGGGAAACTACGGGGGATCCTTCTGTGACAGGCCAAACCGCAACTCCGGTGTCCAGCAACATCACACCGGTCAACGATGAATCGGACGACCTGCCGTTTTGATTTGGAACTGAATCACTGACCTTTGGAAATATCATCTGACGATCCTTTTCCCGGTTTATACTTATTGGCCCAGATTTTAAGTGCAACACCGCTGTTCTATACCTTAAATGGTATTTTACTGGCTCTGTTGCTATTGTTATCAGCTCTTATCTCCGGTTCGGAAGTAGCCTTCTTCTCACTTACTCAAAATGATATTGCCAGTTGCAAAGCCGGTAATAGTCCCCGAGAAAGAAAAATCATTAGACTCTTGGATCAGCACAAACGGCTGCTGGCAACAATTTTAATTGCCAACAACCTGGTAAATGTGGCATTTATCACTGTTTCCACATTTATGGTATGGCGGATTGTGGGCACTCAAACTACCGAGGGGCTGGTGCTGGTCATTCTAACAGCCCTGGCTTCAGCGGCAATCGTATTTTTTGGTGAAGTGGTTCCAAAGGTTTATGCTAATCACAATAACTTGGGGTTTGCCAGGTTATCGGTTGGTCTTATCAGTTTAGCGGAGTTTTTCTTTCGGCCGGTCTCCTGGGTATTGCTTTCTATCAGTAACGTTATCGAATCCAGAATTCAGCGAAAGGGGTATAACATTTCCGTTGATGATCTTAATCAGGCCTTGGAACTGACCATTTCGGAGGGGACCAGTGAGGAAGAAAAGGGTATTCTTAAGGGAATTGTAAATTTCGGCACCCTATCCGTTAAACAGGTAATGCGATCTCGGCTGGATATTACGGCGATGGATATCGAAACCGATTTCCACGACCTGATGGATAAGATCAACAAAAGCGGGTATTCCCGGATTCCTATCTACAGCGAGACTATAGACAAGATCGAAGGCCTATTGTACATCAAAGATCTGCTGCCCTTTATTGAAAGCGATGAGAAATTTAAATGGCAGACTTTATTGCGACCGGGGTTTTTTATCCCAGAAAATAAAAAGGTGGATGCCTTGCTGAAGGATTTCCAGGAAAAGCGCATCCACATGGCCATTGTAGTGGATGAATATGGCGGCACCTCCGGGCTCATCACATTGGAGGATGTAATTGAAGAGATTGTAGGAGAGATCAACGACGAATTCGATGACGAAGACGTGGCTTACAACAAGCTTGATGACCATACCTATATATTCGAAGGCCGAACCTCCCTGAATGATTTTTGTAAGATTATAGGGGAAGAGCCTAATATTTTTGAAGATGTAAAAGGGGAAAGCGAAAGCCTGGGTGG
>JAOTYN010000209.1 GCA_029861825.1 Cyclobacteriaceae bacterium | reverse complement strand
GTGATCACGGACTACATTGCCTTTTGCCGGCTATAGGCTTGTACCCTGCGCCGGATCAACCAGACCAATCCTAAAAGGATCAACACCAAAGGCCAGGCTTGAATGATCCCCAATATCATTTTTTGAAAAAACTTCCAACCACCTTTGAAGGCCAGACCTACTTGACTCCAATAACTTTGTCCAGGTGCTTCAGCTGACAAATAGTTCGGTTGATAAAAGCTTAGCTTGACGGTACTCATAGCCGTTTGGTTATTCAAGTATTGTAGTCTTCCTTGCGCCGACTCGATCTCTTCAGTTACTTTACGCAGATGTTCCTCCACCTTAAGGATCTCCTCCACTGTTTTAGCCTCGCCTAATATTTCCCTAAATCTCTGTTCCGCTTTACGCTTGTTTTCCAGTCGTCCTTGGATATCGATATACTCTTCAGTGACATCCCGGGAGCTCACTTCTTTATTGTACAGATAACTGGCCTGTGATTCTGCAAACAGCAGGAACTCTTCTAGTCTTGTTGAGGGTACCCGCACTGTCATGTTTACGGTAGTGCTTCCCTTGTAATTGGTTTGGTCGGACTGCGAAACATAAGCCTGGAAATCAGGTATTGCCCGCTCTATTGCAGCCTTAGCGCTGTCCAGGTTTTCCACCTGCAAATTAAGGTAGGCGGTTTTGATGATCTTTTTTTCCATCTGCACGGGGGGTGCTGGTTGCTGGGATTCCGAAATGCCGGCATAAGCTTCTTTTGCCCTGGAGTGAAATACTGCATCATCCTCCATTTCCTCCATGGGCGCAATATCTCCAGCATATTCATACCCCGAATCACCGTTAGTACCACATCCGGCCAACGCGGTGATCAATACAAACACTATGATGGTTCTCATAATTATTGTCGTTAGTTACAGTCCCATAATGCCTGGCATTTGAAAAAGGTCACAAAGCAGGGTATTTCTTTCCCGGAGCGTCCGCAATTTTTTACCTTTAGGCCATGAGTGCACCCCAAAAAAAAATGTTCCTGCTGGATGCCATGGCCTTGATCTACCGGGCCCATTTTGCTTTCAGTAAAACCCCCCGTATTAACTCCAAAGGATTCAACACCAGCGCCAGTCTGGGATTTACCAATTCTATGCTGGAGATCATACAAAAACAAAAGCCCACCCATATCGCGGTGGCCTTCGACACATTTGCGCCTACCTTTCGCCATGAGCGCTTTGAGGAATACAAAGCCCAGCGCCAGGCGGTACCGGAAGATATAAAAAGCAACATCCCCTGGGTCAAAAAGATTGTCAGGGGTTTCAACATCCCGGTACTGGAACTGGATGGGTTCGAAGCCGATGACATTATTGGCACCTTCTCCAAGAAAGCTTCACAAGCAGGCTTTGAAGTTTTTATGATGACTCCGGATAAGGATTTTGCTCAGTTAGTCGGCGAACATGTGTACCTGTACAAGCCTTCGTACATGGGTAATGCTGTGGATATCATGGGTGTGCCTGAGGTGCTGAAAAAATGGGACATCGAACATGTGGATCAGGTACGGGATATCTTGGGCCTGCAGGGTGATGCCTCCGACAACATCCCGGGCATTCCCGGTGTAGGGGCAAAAACAGCAGTGAAATATGTTAAACTTTACGGCTCGGTGGAAAATCTAGTGGAACATGTGGATGAGCTCAAGGGAAAACAGAAAGAACTGGTAACTGAATTCGGGCCACAAGGAATCCTGAGCAAGGAATTGGCTACCATCAATACCGAGGTGCCTCTGGAATATGATGAAGAGGAGTTGGCTTATAACGGGCCCGACCAGGAAGCCCTCAAAGCCATTTTCGACGAACTGGAATTCCGCACCTTGCTGAAGCGGGTAATGGAAGAAAAACCAACTGCTCCCGCTAATAGCGGCCAAATCTCGTTGTTTGACGATCCACAGGTGGATGAGGCGCCGGCCCTCACGGAAAAGGGTCAATTAGATGAGTTCAAAGTCAACTACCACGTAATTGACAGTGAAGAGCTGGTACAAAGTCTGGCCAAGCATTTACTTAATCAGCAAGAATTCAGTTTTTATTCCACACGGGATGAAACCGGCAAGCTCTTGGGAATGGCATTTTGCTACAATACCCATGATGCCTATTTTGTACCCCTTGGACAAAATTCACAGGAAGCTTTAAATATCTTGCGTCCGGTTCTGGAAAATAAGCAAACCACCAAAATCGGTCATGACCTGAAAGAATCCCTATTGGCTTTAAGGATCCTGGGAGTTGAAGTGGCGCCGCCCTACTTCGATACTCTGGTGGCCCATTATCTTATGGATCCTGAAACCAGTCACAGTCTGCAGGTTTTAGGGGAGAATATACTCAACTATAAAGCCATGGACCCGGAAGCCTTGATTGGAAGCGGCCGTAATAAGATCTCCTGGCAGCAGGTGCCTCAGGACAAATTGACTCTTTATGCAGGAGAAAAGGCCGATGTTATTCTACAATTGAAACACCAGTTGCAACTGCGGGACAAACTACTGGATGTTTACCGGGATATTGAACTCCCTCTGATCTCTGTGCTGACCGATATGGAATATGAGGGTATCCGGGTGGACTCTAAGGTACTGGGCGACCTGTCGAAGGAGCTGGAAGCAGCCAGCGAGGCCTCTCAAAAAGCAGTGTTTGAACTGGCAGGAGAAGAATTCAACATTGGCTCTCCCAAGCAGTTGGGAGAAATACTATTTGAGAAGTTGACCCTGGTGGAAAAGCCCAAAAAGACCCGCACCGGTCAATATGCCACTGGCGAAGAAATTCTCATAAAACTGGCCGATGAGCATGAAATTGTGCAGCATATCCTTGACTTCAGGTTGTATCAAAAGCTAAAGTCTACTTATGTAGACGCCTTGCCCCAGATGATAGATCCTCGTGACGGTCGCATCCACAGTACTTTTAGTCAGGCTGTTGCCGCCACCGGTAGATTGAGTTCCAACAATCCCAATCTGCAAAATATCCCCATCCGCACCGATAAGGGAAGGGAGATCCGCAAAGCATTTATTCCCAGAGACGATAAACATGTATTGCTGGCGGCCGATTACAGTCAGATCGAATTACGGATAGCCGCCTCATTTGCCAAAGACCAGCATATGATCGCGGCGTTTAAGGAAGGCCGGGATATTCACGCTACCACTGCCAGCAAGGTTTTTGGGGTAACATTGGAAGAAGTGGATGCTAACATGCGGCGCAAAGCCAAAGCGGTAAACTTCGGTCTGCTTTATGGACAAACTACCTTTGGACTTTCACAGGCACTTAGCGTGCCCCGGGCGGAGGCCAAAGAGATCATGGAAGCCTATTTTCAGGAGTTCTCTGCCATAAAGGAGTATATGGACCGGGTGATTGCCCAAGCCCATGAAGCGGGTTATGTGGAAACCATCACCGGACGCCGCAGGTATTTAAGGGATATCAATTCCCGCAACTACACTTTGCGCAGTTATGCGGAGCGCAACGCCATAAATGCGCCCATCCAGGGCAGCGCTGCGGACATCATAAAAGTAGCCATGATCAATATTCAGGAATGGTTAAAGCAAGAAAACTTAAAATCAAAAATGATCCTGCAAGTGCATGATGAACTGGTTTTCGATGTGCACCAAGATGAATTGGATCAAATACAGGAGCCCATCAGTAAAATGATGCGTGATGCTCTGCCTTTGGATGTCCCTATGGTAATTGATGTGGGAATTGGTCAGAATTGGCTGGAGGCACACTAAATTAGGAATGGCTATCCTGTAATCTATTTAAGTATTTTCGTCTATGGAAAACGTACCCTCCCTGCAAGATCTTCGAGATGCTCATGAAAGGATCAAACCTTTCGTTCATCGCACCCCGGTGTTCCACAGTGAATTGATTGATCAGGCCGCCGGTACCTCTGTGTTTTTTAAGTGCGAGAATCTGCAAAAAGTAGGAGCTTTCAAAATGCGGGGGGCTACCAATGCCGTTCTGTGCTTATCGGATGCACAGCGGTCTTCAGGAGTGGCTACTCATAGTTCCGGGAACCATGCTCAGGCACTGGCCAAGGCCGCCAAGATAGTGGGCTGTCAAGCCTTCATTGTAATGCCGGAGACTGCTCCCAAGGTGAAAGTAAACGCAGTGAAGGCCTATGGAGCGGAAATCATATTTTGTGCCCCTACCCTGCAAGCACGAGAGGATACCCTAAAGGAAGTTCAGGAACGCACCGGAGCGGCTTTCATTCATCCGTTCGATGATTACCGGGTGATCGCCGGTCAGGCCACCGCTGCCCTGGAACTGATGGAAGAGATCAAAGATCTGGATATTTTTATGACCCCGGTAGGCGGCGGAGGCCTCTTGGCCGGTACCGCATTGGCCGTGCACTATCTGCAGCCGCAATCTCAAGTGATGGCGGGAGAGCCCTCAGGAGCGGATGACGCCTACAGATCCTTGCAAACGGGAGAGATCCAGCCTTCAGTAAATCCCGATACTATTGCCGACGGCTTGTTGACCTCTTTGAGCACTAAAACCTTTGGCATTATTAAGCAGTACGTCTCCCGGATCATTACTGTAGATGACCAAGAAATAAAGCAGGCCATGCGCCTGCTTTGGGAAAGAATGAAAATTGTGGTGGAGCCTTCCGGAGCGGTACCCCTGGCTGCAGTACTGCAACAACCGCAACTATTTGCGGGAAAGCCAATAGGAATTATCATTTCCGGAGGAAATGTGGACCTGGATCAGTTTTCATTTCGGTAAGCACCAGCAGCTGCCGGGGTTTCGGATAACGTTTAATCAAGGCACTGATGATGATCAGATTCTTGATGATTACTGACCTACAAGAGTTACGGCAAAGGGCGCCTACGCAAAGAACACTTCTGGCATCAGGAAAATGGGGGTAAAGGTGAAAGCCATGTGAACCAAGGCCACTATTACCGTCCACCGTCGCAGCACATTAGTTATCAGGAATATGCCAATAGTGGTTTCCCCAATGCCCAGGAGCATACAACATAGTTGCTCTGGGATCATGTGAAAGGTCAACATTTGTATGGTATCGGATGCCAGGGTTTTCATTTCTCGATTTTATTTGTTTTTGTGATGTTGAATTATGGCCCTTAGTAGCAGGGAAAATTCAATTATTACCGAGCACAGAAAAAATAATCAAAAAAAAAGCATGTCCCGGGAGGACATGCTTTTTCAATTCAATGGACGATGATTTATCGCCCTTGCTTTTCTTTAAATTGATCGAACTTAGATTTGA
The DNA here is from genome assembly GCA_029861825.1 of Cyclobacteriaceae bacterium. Lineage (GTDB taxonomy): Bacteria > Bacteroidota > Bacteroidia > Cytophagales > Cyclobacteriaceae > JAJCYK01. Next base: position 2,236 of record JAOTYN010000209.1, on the reverse strand, counting down.
TCTCTTTTCTGGGAAAGTGATTGTTCTCGGCTTCCACATCCGCGGTTTGTGCTTCAGGATCCAAACTGATATTGACTACCTCTTTTTCTTTCACAAACACCTTGGTAGCCACATTTTCATTCTTTCGCCAAATTTCCGCGGGAATTTTTTCAATTTCACTGGTGCCATCTACATAAGTAAACTCCACAATTATAGGCATTACCAAACCACCATTGTTGGTGAAGGTAACCTCATAGTAGTTCTTGTTCTCGTGACGGGTTATGATGTCCTGGTCATCTACCCGGGCCATAAATTCCCGGTAAGACTGGTTACCGGTAGGGATAACAGTAAATTCCTGGAAACCATCCTGGAAACTACCGGCATTCTTTTCCTGACTACTGCCAGACGCTATTTTTTGCTTTTTATTACTCAACTGTCGTTCGGGTTCCCCCTCAGGAAGTTTCATGCGGTACCATTTTACCTTATCCACACCAATGTCCACGTGATCGTTGCCATAGAACCAACCCCGCCAAAACCAATCAAGGTCAACCGCTGAAGCGTCTTCCATGGTGCGGAAGAAATCGGCCGGAGTGGGATGCTTAAAAGCCCACCTCTGCGCATATTGCTTAAAAGCATAATCAAAAAGCTCAGGACCCATAACCGTTTCTCTCAAAATGGTCATTGCCGAGGCAGGTTTGGCATAGGCATTATTACCGAATTGCAGTATTTGCTCGGAATTGGTCATAATTGGCCGGATCAAACTCTTATCTCCTTTCATATAGGGCACGATACTGGCCGCCGTTCCTCTTCTGCTAGGGAAATTCTCATACTGCTCAACCTGTGTGCGATACTGAACGAAGGTATTAAGACCCTCATCCATCCAGGTCCATTGCCGCTCGTCCGAGTTTATGATCATGGGGAAAAAGTTATGTCCTACCTCGTGGATGATCACACTGATCATGCCGTATTTGGTACGGTCGTTAAAGGTTCCCTCTTCATTGGGCCGACCAAAGTTGAAGCAGATCATAGGGTATTCCATACCTATGCTGGCAGCGTGAACGGATATAGCCACAGGATAGGGGTAATCGATGGTATACTTCGAATAGGTTATCAAGGTATTGACCACTGCCTCTGTGCTATGTTTTTCCCACAGGGGATTCCCTTCTTTGGGATAGTACGACATCGCCAGGGGTCTCTTATCACCTACCTGCACGCCCTGAGCGTCCCAGATGAACTTGCGACTGGTTGCAAAGGCGAAATCCCGGACATTATCGGCCTTGAATTCCCAGGTTTTGGTCTTATTCCTAACCGGGCTTTGTTCCTTGGCTATTGCCTCGTCTTGGGTTACAATAATTACTGGGGAAGAAGCGGTTCTGGATCGTTCCAAACGCTGCAGCTGATCTTTGGTAAGAACCTTGGAGGCATTTTGCAACTCACCAGTGGCAGCAACTACATGGTCGGCAGGAACAGTAATGGCCACGTTATAGTCACCAAAAGGTAATGCAAACTCACCTCTGCCCAGAAATTGCTTGTTTTGCCAACCATTAACATCATCGTAGACCGCCATCCTGGGGAACCACTGGGCAATGGTATAGAGATAATTGCCATCTATGGGAAAATACTCATGTCCGCCACGACCGCCCACCAGCATGCGATCATTAATATTGTAACTCCAGTCGATACGGAAACTGAAGGACTCGCCCCTATTCAGTATGGTGGGCAGCTCCACCCGCATCATGGTTTTATTAATAAAGTAGGGTAATTCTGCTCCCTGAGTATTTAGAACATCATGGATTTTAAAACCACCGTCAAATCCGTAATCATGAGAAAGGCTCATCAACGATTTGGCGGAGATACTGTCCTGAACCTCATTCGTAGTAGATTTGTAGGTATCGGAATCAGCGGCACGCATGTTCTGATCCAGCTGCACCCATAAATACCCCAGTGGATCCGGGGAGTTATTGGTATAAGTAATGACCTCCGAGCCTTTTATGCTCTGAGTAAGATCATCCAAAGTAACTTCAATGTCGTAGTCGGCCTTTTGCTGCCAATACTGCGGACCTGGGGCTCCCGATGCTGAACGGTAGCTGTTGGGAGTAGGCAGCATAGTACCTAATTGCTCAAATTTTTTCTGGTAGTCCTGTGCTATGGCTATGTTCCCGCACCATGCGGCCAATGTCCATAATATTATCCTTTTCATGTTCGTCTGTGAATGCTTTGATCGTTTATTTAATAATCAGTCCCAGGGCTATCCCTA